>JBKHCQ010000025.1:0-18678 GCA_046541755.1 Anaerolineales bacterium
CCTCCGCGAAGGCGCGCGTCGCCGCGAACATCCGGCCCGTGGCCAAGGTGATAACGACATCACGCCGTTGAGCCTCGGCAATCGCCTGTCGCACGCGCGGGGAGAAGCTCTGATCCTCGCCCATCAGCGTGCCGTCCAAATCAAAAGCGGCCAAGCGGATCATGGTTGATTCAAGAGCACGGTCAATAATGCGGCCCATACGCCTCCTTCTAACATCAACATTCCGCTCCACAGAAAATACGCCGCCACTCGCACGCGCCGATAGAGCGCCAGCCCCAATCCGCCGTTGAGCAGCAGGAAAACCCCGCCCATCAAGCCAAAGTAGAAGATCCGCGCCTCACCGGTGACTAAGAGCGTCTCGTCCGCCGGGCCAAAGCGCATCACGATTTCGGAGGGGAGCGCGGGATACACCCCGCAGATCACGCCCAATAACAACACCAGCGATGCTAAGCTGAGGGCCAACGAACCCCAGGCCATCTGATCCTGCCAGAGCCACCAATCCAAAAAGCCGGGATGCGTCGAGGCCTCTTCCACCTCCTGCGTAGGGCCCATCTCCATGCGCTCGCGGAACGCGGTGAGGAACTCCTCCAAATCCTCCGGTGAGATCGCGTAGGCCATGCTGTCGGTGCGGATGATGACCAACTCCTCTAGCGGCGCGGTCGCATAGAACAACATCGGGCCGAGATCCTCGACTTCGCCGGCGCCGACTAAATAGCCGGGCCAGCGCAGACCGGGCCGCATCGCCAGGCCGGCGACCTGCTCGCCGGAGAAGACCTCCCGCACCGAGGCCATCGGGATCTGATGCTGGCTCAGCCCCCAGTGGATCGTGATGGCGTTGCGGTCCATCTCGTAGGCGGCATGTACCACATTCCAGAGATGCACCCCCACCCAGACCAAGAGCAACAGCGCCAACACGACGCCCAAACTCATCAGGAAGGTCCAAATCGAGATGAGGATTTGCGTCACGCCGAAGAGCAGCCCCCCCGCTGTGATCAGCAGGCCGGCGGCGATCAGCAGACCGATGCGCCAACCGCGCTGGATGTTCGGCTCCCACAGGTTACGCATCGACGAACTCCTGCCGGGATTCCAGCGCGCGCGTCAGGGTGACGGCATCCGCATATTCCAGATCCCCGCCCATCGGCAGCCCGCGCCCCAGCCGCGTGACGCGTAAATCGAGCGGCTTGAGCCGTTGCAGTAGATAGGCGGCGGTGTAATCGCCCTCGCTGGTGGGGTTGGTCGCCAAGATGATTTCCCTGATCGCCTTGTCTTCCTCAGCGTGGATGCGCGAGATCAACTCCGCGATGCGCAAATCCTCGGCGAAGATCCCCTCCAGCGGGGAGAGCGCGCCGTGCAGGACGTGATAGACGCCCTTGTATTGCTCCGTCCGCTCGATGGCTAAGACATCCATCGGCTCCTCGACGACGCAGACCACGCTATGATCGCGCGTCTCATCGGCGCAGATGGGGCAGGGATCATCCTCCGTCACGTTGTGGCAGGTAGAACAAAAGCGCGTGCGTTCGACGAGGCCGGTAAGGGTCTCCGCCAAACGCAGCGCCAACTCCGACTTGCCTCGCAACAGGTAAAACGCCAAGCGCGAGGCGGTCTTTGGCCCGATGCCCGGAAGCTGCGAGAGCGTCTCGATCAGATCGGTGACGGAAGGGGGAACCGCGGTGTTCGTCATAAACTCAGAGGCCGGGGATCCCCAAACCGCCGGTGAAGGCGGACATCCGCTCCGACATCATCTCCTGGGCCTTCTGAATCGCCTCGTTGACCGCCGCGATCATCAAATCCTGCAACATCTCCACATCCTCGGGATCAACGACCTCCGGCTTGATGGCGATGTCTTGAATTTCCAGCCCACCGGTGATCGTCACCTCGACCATCCCGCCGCCGGAAGTGACCGTCAAAACCTCTTGCTCGACCTCGGCCTGTACTTTTTGCATCTCATCCTGCATCTTCTGGACTTGACGCATCATTCGGTTGGGATCTAACCCGCCCATACCACCACCTCGACGTCCTCGACGTACCATGTTTAATTGCCTCCTTTAAGATAGTCAGATAGTCAGATAGTCAGATAGTCAACGGCTACTCACCGATGGTAACCACCGCGCCCAACTCCTCCTTGGCGCGGCGCACCAGTTCGTCCTCGCCTTCATCTTCATCTTCATCTTCGTCTTCATCAGATGAGCTTGTCTTTTCATTAGGATGAGACTTTCCCTGCGCTGTTGAGGATGCCGCAGCAGATTTGCCCTCGACGGATGAGGAGGAAGAAGGGGAAGCGTTTTTCTGGGGCGTGGATTTGGGCGTGGGTTTAGGGGAAGCATCCGAGGAGGTCGGTTGCGCGGGCGGCTGCCAACTCTCTCCCTCGCAGCGCACGATGATCTTCTGGGAGAACATATTGGAGAGAATGTCCTCCACCTGACGGCGATTTTCATCCTGTTGCACACGATTGCGGTGAAATTCATGACGGAACCCCAACACGAGCCGGCCCTCAAGATCGACGCCCAGGGGCTTGGCGCTGCGCAACAGCGCGCCCAAGCTCACATTCGCCGACTGCACGCGCCCGACGATCTCGCGCCAATACTCGCGAATTTTTCCCATCGTTTCTGGGACAAGTCCCGTCGCGGGCGGTGACGGGGGCGCTGTTTCCTCGGCCTCCGAGGATGAGGCTTCTTGCCCTGCATCCTGCTGTGAGGGGCGATCCGGCTGAATTCTGCGCACGCGGCGCACCTGGCGCTGTGATGGCGAACTTTCTCGAACCGTGTCGCCGGCCTTTTCGGGCGCCTGTTGGACGATCACCTGCGTTTCGGCCGGCTCCGGCTCCAATGTCGCCTCGACAAAAGCCAACTCCAGCGGCAACTGGGGCTGCCAGCCGCTCCGCCGCGCCGCTGCGACCTCGCTAAAGCGCCGCGTCGCCTCGACCAGGCGGTTGGGCTTCGCTTGTTGAGCCATCTCCTGGAGGTGCGGGCGCTCCTCCGGCGTGGGATCGGTCCACGTATCGCCGGCGCCTAGGCGCATCAACAACAGGCCGCGCAGGAAATCGGCCGTCTGTCCGGCCAATTGACGCGGGTCCGCGCCGCTATCGACCGCGTGATTCACAATCTGCAACCCCTTGTCCAGGTCGCCATCCAGCCAGGCTTGCACCAGCGACTGCACTACGTCGCGCCGCTCGGCGCCCAACATCGTCCGCACATACTCCGCCGTCACGATGCCATCCGCCGACATCTGATCGAAGAGGCTGATGGCATCCCGCATACTGCCGGTCGCCGCCCGCGCGATCAGATCCAACGCCTCCGGGCTGGCCTCGACCTCCTCCTCCTCGGCGATCCGCTCCAACCGCCCCACAATCTCCCGCAGGGGAATGCGGCGGAACTCAAACCGTTGACATCGCGAGAGCACCGTGGGGAGGATTTTGTGCGGCTCGGTCGTCGCCAGCACGAAAAGCACATGCTCCGGCGGCTCCTCCAGCGTCTTCAACAGCGCGTTGAAGGAGGCCGTCGATAACATGTGCACCTCGTCGATCACGTAGACCTTGTAGCGCGCGCGGGCGGGATGAAACCCCACCTTCTCCAACAGATCGCGGATGTTATCCACGCCGGTATTGGACGCCGCGTCGATCTCGACGAGATCCATCAATTGCTGGTTAGCAATCGCCCGGCAAATCTCACATTGATTACACGGGCGGTTCTCAATATCTGGATCCAAGCAGTTGACGGCCTTGGCAATGAGCCGGGCCGTCGTCGTCTTGCCGGTTCCCCGTGGCCCCGCCAATAGATAAGCGTGATGCACGTGGCCGGTGTGCAAGGCGTGGCGCAGCGTGCGCACGATGTGCTCCTGCCCCACGACATCATCAAAGGTTTGCGGTCGCCATTTGCGATATAAAGCCTGTGCCATAGTGCCTCCTGATTATGGTTAGTCTATCACGGATAGCACGGATCGCAAATGGATGAATGGATGAATGGATGAGGGCCGCTTTTTGGGGAGGAGAAGACAAGTGTGGAAGGCCAAAACTACATCTTCGAGGAGGGGCTATGTCTATGACGCAAAAGTCGAAAGCACGGGCATGCTCTCGACAATCAGCGGTATCTTGCCCTCCTTACCCGGAGAAGGACCGCTGTGTTGGGACAGCAAAAGGCCGAGGGTTGTCCCAGTACCCTCGGCCTCATCAGAAGGAGGAGAATCATTTTGCTTTTGTGTGGGCCCCGATTCCCACTACGCTTTTACTATACTACATCCTCGCGCCTTATACTTGACGCGAATCTGACGCTTTTCTTACGATATGCGGAACTAAGGTAAAGATCGTCAAAACTATTCAAGCAAGCAGATTTTGAAGGTCAGCGGCGAACTGATAAAAAAAGAAGGCCGGGGTGTCCCATTAACCCGGCCTCATCAGAAGGAGGAGAATCATTTTGCTTTTGTGTGGGCCCCGATTCCCACTACGCTTTTACTATACCGCACCCCTTTATTTTCTGCTTGACGCAAATCTGACGCCTTTCTTACACAATTTTTACGCGGCGATAAATCTGCGCGTTGTCCGCAGGAAAATGCCCCACAATGCCCCGCGATCTTTTGACTTTTCATCCTGCTGTGGCAGAATCTGGTTGAGGAATTTTTACGCTATATTAACCATAAACGCATAACAGATAACCGGAGGTAATGAAATGAGAGGGGATCTTTCGCGCTTGATGGATGAGCGCAATTTGGATGCTATTGTGGTCAGCGGCAAGGTGCACGGCAACCCGTCGCTCACCTATCTGACGAAGGGCGCGGGCCTGACGCAAGCGCTGATTATCCAGAAGCGCGGGGCCAGTCCGCAAGCGATCATCAACCCGATGGAGCGCGAGGAAGCCGCCGTCATGGGATATCCGCTGACGTTCAGCTCACGCTATAAGTATCACGAGCTTTTAAGGGAGCACGAGGGTGATGCGCTGCGCACCGCCGTCGCTTACTATGGCCGGATTTTCGAGGATTTGGATGTCCGGGGCCGGGTAGGATTCTACGGGCTGGCGGATCAAGGCCAGGCGTACGCGCTGCTCACGGCGCTGGAGGCCGGCTTGCCGGATATTCACATCGTCGCGGAGTTCCAAGATGATCTATTCAGCGCGGCGCGGACGACGAAGGACGCGGCCGAGGTCGCGCGCATCCGCGAGATGGGCCGGCGCACGGCGGAGGTCGTCCGGCAGACGGAGGCCTTCCTACGCGAGCACGCGGTCGACGACGAAGAGCAACTTCGGCGCGCCGATGGCGAAATCCTCACCGTGGGCGATGTTCACGCCCACATCCGCCGCCTGATCGCGCTCCAGGGGCTGGAGGATCCAGAGGGCTTTATCTTCGCCACCGGGCGCGATAGCGGCATCCCGCACAGCAAAGGCACGCTGGAGGAGCCGATGCGATTGGGCGAGAGCATCGTCTTCGATATTTTCCCCTGCGAGGCGGGCGGCGGCTACTTCTTCGATATGACGCGCACCTTTTGCCTGGGTTACGCGCCGGAGGCGATGCACCGCCTCTACGACGATGTACTCGCCAGCACGCGCCATATCATCGCCAATCTGGAGATCGGCGTCGCCACGCGCCGCTATCAGCAGATGACATGCGAATTTTTCCGCGAGCGCGGACATCCCACCATCGAGGAGGATGCCTCGGCGCTCTCCGGGTACATCCATAGCTTGGGCCATGGCGTCGGTCTGGAATTGCACGAGACGCCGATGTTCCGCGACACGCCCGATAACACGGCCCACATCGCGCCGGGGCACGTCTTCACGGTCGAGCCGGGCCTCTATTATCCCGATGAAGGGATGGGCTGCCGCATCGAGGACATCATCTACGTCGATCCCGAAGGCAACTTCGAGAATCTCACCGCGTATCCCTATCAATTGATTATCCCGATGGGGTAGGTCGCGATCCAGCTAATACAGGAGCGAAGAACTTATGGCGATCCGAATTTTGGGCATCGAGACCTCATGTGATGAGACGGCGGCGGCGGTGGTGGAGGATGGATGGCGCATCCTCTCCAACGTCATCGCCTCTCAAGTGGAGCTACACGCTGAGTACGGCGGCGTCTACCCGGAGATGGCCTCTCGCGAGCACGTCAAGGCCATCATCCCGGTGACGGCGCAGGCGCTGGAAGAGGCGCACGTCGGATGGGGGGATCTCACCGCCATCGCCGTCACCTACGGGCCGGGGTTGCCCGGCTCGCTGCTGGTGGGATTGAACTTCGCGAAGGGCGCGGCGCTAGGACATGATCTGCCGCTGATCCCCGTCAATCACCTGGAGGGGCATTTTTACGCGCATTGGCTGCACACCCAGGCGGATGGCGGGTCGAACGAAGAATTGGAGTTCCCCCTGCTGGCGCTCATCGTCTCCGGCGGCCACACGGAATTGGTCATCGCGCGCGATCACGGGGCCTACGAGCGCCTGGGCGGGACGTTGGACGACGCGGCGGGCGAGGCCTTCGACAAGGTGGCGCGGATGTTGGATCTGGGTTATCCCGGCGGGCCGGCCATCGAGGCGGCTGCGAAGGAAGGGCAGGCCTACACCTTCGATCTGCCGCGCGCGTGGCTGCCCGGTACCTATGATTTCAGCTTCAGTGGCTTGAAGACGGCGGTGATGCGCCAACTTCGCCCCTACAGCGGCCCGCGTCCGCCGCGCCTGATCGCCGATATGGCCGCTGCATTTCAAGCCTCGGTGGTCGAAGTGTTAGCCGAGAAGACGGCCCAGGCCGCCGAAGAATTCGACGTGACCGCCGTGCTGCTCTCCGGCGGCGTCTCCGCGAATCAAGCGCTGCGCCGGGCGGTGCGGGAGCGCGTCGCCCGGCCCGTCCACACCCTGCCGCTGGTGCTCTGCACCGACAACGGCGCGATGATCGCCGCCGCCGGGACCTATCGCTATCCCGCCCAAGAGCGCACTGGTACTAGATGGGAGTTGGACATCGAGCCGGGATTGGCGTTGGTATAGGGAATGATGAATGCAGAATGATGAATGCAAAATGACGAAGAATAAAAAAGGATGACATAATGAAGATGAATTATCACGACACACTGCGCTATCTCTATGGGTTGGTAGATTACGAGAAACGCCGCATCGAGCGTTATACCCCGCGCGAGTTCAAGCTCGACCGCGTGGAGGAGCTTCTGGAAAAGTTGGGGAATCCTCAAAACAATTATCCCACCCTGCACATCGCCGGCACCAAGGGGAAGGGGTCCGTCTCCGCGATGTTGACCGCGATGGCGCAGGCCGCCGGCCTGCGGGTGGGATTGTACACCTCGCCGCATCTCCACACCTATCGCGAACGCATCCAGATCAACCAGACCCCCATCTCGCGCGCCGAGATGACCGCGCTGGTCAACGAGATCCAGCCCGTGGTGGAGAGCGATCCCAAGCTCACCACCTTCGAGGTCACCACCGCGCTCGGTTTTCTCTACTTCGCGCGCCAGGAGGTCGATCTCGCGGTGATGGAGGTGGGCCTGGGCGGGCGCCTGGACGCCACCAACGTGATCACGCCGGAGATCAGCATCATCACCTCGCTCAGCTTGGATCACACCGATCTACTGGGCGACACCATCGGTGAGATCGCGCGCGAGAAGGGCGGAATCATCAAACCGCGCGTGCCGGTCGTCTCCGCGCCGCAGCCGCCGGAGGCCATCACCGAATTAACGGCCATCGCCGAAGCCCACGAAGCGCCGCTGACGCAGGTCGGGCGCGATTGGGTGTGGGAGCCGGGGGAACGTCATTTCAGCGGGCAGACGATCACCGTGCAGCGCACAGCATCGCCGTCGGCGTTCGATGGAACGTACGACGTGGCGCTGTTGGGGGATTTCCAACAGGAGAATGCGTGTGTGGCGGTGGCGGCGACGGCGGTTCTACATCAGACCGGGCACGAGTGGGCGACGCCGACGGCGTTGCGCGCCGGGCTGGCGGAGGTCACATGGCCTGGGCGGCTCGAGGTGCTCCATCGGGAACCGCGCCTGGTCGTCGATTGCGCCCATAATCCCTATTCGGCGGAGAAGCTGGCCGAATCACTGCGCACCTGGTTCCCGGATACCAAATGGGTGCTGATCTACGGCGCTTCCAGCGACAAGGACCTCGAGGGAATGCTCGCAGCGCTGATCCCGCTCAGCGAACATATTATCGTCACGCGCTCCTACCATCCGCGCGCAGCGACGCCCGCCAAGTTGGCGGATCTGTGCGCCGATCTGGGGCAGGGCGCGGAAATCGCCGTCAATCCGCGTCGCGCGTTGGAGCAAGCCGGGCGGCATCTCCGGCCGAATTGGGGGATTTTGGTCACGGGATCCATCTTCGTCGTGGCCGATGTGCGGAAAGCGTGGGGAAAACGCGCCAATCTCCGGCTCCCGCTAGGCGATTGGGACGATGAGCCGTGGGACGCGAAGGGCACCGGTTAAAAGTCGCGGGCTAGAAAAATCGCCACGCGCCCAGGAGGTTCCAATACTCCAGCCATCCCAGAAAGATCAACGCCGCTAAGGTGACGAGGGTGTAGTGCAAGCGCTCGCTCACGCTCCAGTAGCGATCCCGCCACGCGATCAAGGTAAAAATAACTGCGCCGCCCAACGGCAGAATCAGCGCCATCATCACGAGCGGCGCTAAAATCTCCAGGCTGGGCACGCGCCGCACCAAAATCGTGAGCGCGATGATAAACATCGCGACGGGATAGAGGAGATTGACCACGCAGAGCATCTTGATGATCCATCCGGCCTCCGCGCTGAGCGGCCTATGGCGCGCGTCCCCGCGTCGAGCCGGCCACGTAAACAGCGTGAGGAGGAAGATCGCCACGCAGATGCCCGCCACGGTGATATGAACGCTGGGATAGCGGTACCAGGGCAGTTTAATGAGCGCCTCGTGAGGATCGAAGTCATAGAAGGCGCGCGTCACCTCGCCCTCGTCGTCGCGCCGGAACGCAATATGGCCCTCGCCAGTCACGCCCTGGAAAAAGTAGGGCGACACTTCCACGTAGGACTCCCCCAGCAATGTGATGGCGCCATCAGAATTCGCATCGATGTTGTGCGTGCGCGCAAAGGCATAGGCCAACTTATCCACGGTCGTGTGCGCCCAGCGGCTCTCGCGATAGACGCCGGTGAAGAGATCGACGCGATCTTCGTGATTGGGCATCGGTTGCGGCGGATCCGGTTCCGCCGGATAATAGTGATCCAAGAAATCCTGGCGCAACTCGCGTCCCGCCTCAGATTCGCTCTTCTTGTTGTAGATCACAAAGAGGCCCACATCGTGTTCCGGCAGGAGGATGATCATGCTCTGGAAAAGGGAGGTGCTGCCGCCGTGCCAGAGCATCCGCTGATCGTTACGATTCCACTCGACGAAGCCATAGGTCACGCCCACCAAACGGGGATCGGGCGTGACCTGCTGGCGCTGCATCATCCGCGCCGTCTCCGGCTGGAGGATACGCGCACCCTCAAATTCGCCCGCCTGCAGATGCGCGATCATGAAATTGGCCATATCGGTGACAGCGGCGCTCATCCCCACCAAAGGGACGGCAGGGAAGTATTCTTGGATGGGGACAACATCGCCCAGGATGCGCAGATGGCCCAGCGCCTCATCAGCGGCCAAGGGCGCGGGCAGCGGGTGTCGAATGGAGGTATGTTCCATTTGAAGCGGCTCCAAAAGGCGCGTCTCGATGTACTGCTCATAGGACATCCCAGATGTCTCTTGGATGATATAGCCGGCCAGGGCAGCGCCGTAATTGGAATAGGCGATGATCTCGCCAGGCGGATAGACGCGCGCCGGGAGCTGCTCGCGAATGTACTGCGGCAGCGGCACACCATCGTGGCGGCTGATACGATAGAGATTGCCGATGCGGTCCTCGAAGCCAGGGGTGTGGGTCAAGAGGTTGTGCAATGTGATTGGCTCTGGGTAAGCGGCGGGGATTTGAAAATCGGCAGCGGCGAGGTAAGTATTGACGTCCGTGTGGAGATCTAAGACACCTTCTTCAACCAACTGCATCACCGCCGTCCAGGTGAAGAGCTTGGTGATCGAGCCGATATGAAAGAGCGTCTCATCAGCGACGACCGGACGCTGGCTGCGCGTATCGGCCACGCCATAACCTTCGGCGAAAAAGAGCTGGCCGTCCTTTACCACCGCGATCGCGGCGCCGGGGATTTCATAGCGCGCCATCTGAGCGGGGAGGTAGGCATCGAAGAACGCCGCCATCTCCTGGGGATCCCGCGGCCCGAGGAGAGCGCCATCGTCCTCCGGCTTCTCCTGCGCCTTCACCGGCCCGGCCCCGATAATGGCGACCAAAATCGCTAAGCCACTGATGATTCGTATCCAAGTATAATTTCTCATACTTATCTTGAAGAAACAGTTCAGGGGCACGTTAACGTGCCCCTGGATTCTTTATATACCAACTATCTAACGTACAAGACGATCAATATCGCGGTTTCAACAAGCCGTAGTCACCGGTCTTGCGCTTGTAGACCACACTAAGCCGGCCATCCGTGCCATCCAGGAAGACGTAGAAGTGATGCCCCAGCAGTTCCATCTGCTCCACAGCGTCCTCTGGGGGGATAGCGCTGACTTCAAATTCCTTAACGCGCACGATGTCCGATTCTTCCTCGTACAGATCCTCCTCTTCCGCCAGGACATCCTGCAACACCTCCGCCGTCGCCCGCCGCGCTTGCTGACGGCGGCCTTTATAGCGCTCAATGCGACGATACATCTTATCCATCACCGAATCGACGGCGCTGAAGATATCTCCCGCGTGCTCCTCAGCCCGGAGAATCGCCCGGGGCACATAGACCGTAATTTGGGCGACCATCCGCTGAGAACTATCACGGGCATTACTCTCCGAGAGATCCACCCGGACGCTATCCAGTTGAGGAAGATAGCGCTCGAATTTGGAGACCTTGGACTCCACATAATCCCGTAGTCGCTCGTTCAACTCCAAATCTCGAGTGTAAATTTGTAACGACTCCATAGATCTACCTCCTTGAAAAATATGTTAGATTATGGCGCACGCGCCAAGGTAAACGCATTGACACGTTTTGCCCCATGAGCCAATAGCACATCCGCGCAAGCCTCTAAAGTCGCACCGGTTGTGGCGACATCGTCCACGAGGGTAAGTTGGATGCCATGCAACGGAACATCCGCCGTGTAGGTAAATGCCCCGCTCACATTTTTACGTCGCTGCTCTCGATCCAACTTCGTCTGGGAGACGGTGGCCCGAGATCGCATCAGCAACCGACTGGCAACCGGCACATCCAATGCCTTCCCCAGGGCGCGCGCCAATAGATCAGCCTGATTATACCCGCGTTTTGCCTCGCGGCGAGGATACAATGGCACGGGTACCAATAAATCGCTGTCCAACTCGGCGCGCTGCCACGCCGCTACCATTCGGGAGGTCAAGGGCCGAATCACCTGCTGGCCGCCGCGATATTTCAAGGCATGCATCACATCGCGAATCTCGGCCTGGAACAGGAAGGTAGAGCGAATGGGGGCCACTTGAAGTGGAGCTTCTCGACAGATGGTGCATAATCCTTCTCCCTCCCAAGGGCGGCCACAGCGTGGGCATTGAGGAGCTTCCCACAGAGGAATTTGCTGGGCGCACGCCGCGCAGAGCCAAGGACCAACCTTCCCACAGCCCACACATTGAGGCGGCAGGATGAGATCGATGCCCCATCGATAGGCGCGCCAAGCCCACTTTATCAGGTGTTCCACAGCCGCGCCTAGGGATTTAACTGCTATCCATATTCTTGAATTTGATGACCGCGGGCCCCATCAACACGATGAAGAGCGGGGGGAAGACCAAGAATACCAAGGGGATCATCATCTTAACCGGGGCCTGATTGGCTTTTTCCTCCGCACGCTGGCGACGCTTCATCCGCATCGTATCCGACTGGATGCGCATCACTTTGGCCATACTGACGCCCAATTGATCGGCCTGCACAATCGCGGCCACGAAGGTGGTGACATCCGAGACATCCATACTCATTGCCATATCACGCAGCGCCTCGCGCCGCGTCTTGCCCAACTGCATCTCTTGAACCGTCCGCGTGAACGCTAAGCTCAACTCATTATCCCATTTATCGGCAACCTTCGCCATCGCGGCATCGAAGCCCAGGCCAGCCTCCACACAAATGGTCAAGAGATCCAATGCATCTGGCAAGGCCTTGAGAACCTCATTCTGACGCTGAGATATCTTGGACCCTAACCAGATGTTAGGCAGATAATAGCCGAAGACAAGGCCAAAGATCACCGCTCCGATTTTCTGCCAGGCGGGCAAGGACATAGACAATACAAGGATGATCGATACTACCCCTAAACCCAGCGCGGCAGCCAATCGATAGCCAGAAAATTGAACCGCCGAGACCTTATGAGCCATACCGGCCAACTCAAGCTGGTGTCGGGACTCATCCATCACTTGTTCGGGGGTAAAGCGCTGGGACATCTCGCTGAGGCGCTCAACCATCGGCACAATGACCCGCTCGGAGAAGGGTTGAGAAAGCTCTAGTTGCTCTAATGTTACAGGCTCACCCAGGGCCGCCAGCTCGTTGAGACGATCTTCGATGCTTTGGGTTTCACGCGTGCCGCGTAACACCATCACCGCAGCGACGCCAATAACGATAACGACAACGCCAATCACAAACGGAACCATAACGCCCTCCCTAAACCTCGATGGATACTATTTTATTCATCGCAAAGTATCCTAAGCCAATCATAATCAAACTGACGGCGATCATAATCCATCCGCAAGGATCTTCTATGAGTAGACTGACGTAATCGGGGTTAACCAAGGAGATGAACCCTGTCACGGCAAAAGGTAACCCTGTAACCAGAATGCCGGTGATGCGCCCCTGGGAGGTCATGGATTTGATCTCTCCCTTAATGCGGACCCGCTCTCGAATTGTCTCACTGATGGAATCGAGCACTTCAGCTAGGTTACCACCGACCTCGCGTTGGACGCTCATCGCAGTCACGATCAAATCCATATCAGCGCTCGGCACGCGACGTAGCATATTTTGCATTGCCGTATCAAACGTGACGCCTAATTGAAGTTCCAAAACAACGCGCCCAAATTCTTCGGAGATGGGCGGCGGCATCTCGCTGGAGATACTCTCCATCGCCTGCATCGTGCTGTAGCCGGCACGCAGAGAGTTAACCATCAAATTCAAAGCGTCGCCCAACTGCGTGTTGAAGTCCTTCAGGCGCTTACTCCGTTGCATGCTAACATAGATGCGGGGCGTCAAAAATCCCCCCAGGAAGCCTACGGGGATGAGAAACGCGCGATCGATCAAGTAGAGAATCAGCGAAGCGCCCAATGCTATGGTGGCGGACATTGTCAAGAACTCACCGACCGTCCATTTTAGGTTAGCTCGCGCCAATTGCGTCGCCAAGTTCTGCGCAAAACCTTGTCCTTCAACGGCCCTGTCCACCGCAGCCCCGATGACTGAATCACCGTGGCCCTCTTTTTTCTTTTCCTTCTTCTTTTTCTTCTTATCCTCGCCGCCGATGCGGTCTTCAACGAGGTCTTGACCGGCGGGGCCTTGAGAAAGTCCAACAATAAGCAAAACAACGGCCAGGACAAACACTCCACCCACAATGATAAAGATTGTCATGGTTTCAAACCTCCTACTAAGGCCGCGTCTGAAAGTAGCTTTTCCATGTTTTTTAGCTAAATTTTCCCATCAACTCTTCCGACGCTTAGGGGATTCCAGAAATTAAAACCTTCCCAAAACACCGATGTTTATTAATGTTTATTGTAGAGATGCAAGATCTTGCGTCTCTACAGAGAAGTTTATTTTCCTGTAAACACCTTACTAAGGCAGCGTTACGCTTAACCTTTTCAATATTAAGTTCTCAAAGAGACTAGCGCTCAAACGTGGACGTCGTCTTCATTTTCCGTTCCCTATACAAAGGTCTATATGCGAGAACGTCCAAGTGCGTTGCACTTTGATCTCCTCACAAAGCTAAACCATTACAATTTTGGGAACAACCTTAGAAGCGTCGATTCTGGGATATGCCAAAGATGGAGGGGGGGAGACGGATACCGGCTTCTTCGATCTTGGACATAAATTTGGGCCGGATACCTGTTGGACGTAACGATCCAATGACCTTGCCGTCTTCGTAGCCGCTGTGTTGGAATTTGAAGATGTCCGCGGTGGTGATGACGTCGCCCTCCATACCTTGAATCTCGGTGATGGCGATGACGCGCCGCGAACCATCGCGGAAACGAGCTAGCTGGACGATCAAATCTACGGCCGAGGCGACCTGCTCCCGAATAGCCCGCTGGGGCAGTTCCATACCGGCCATCATCACCATCGTCTCCAACCGGGAGAGGGTATCACGCGTGTTGTTCGCGTGGGCCGTCGTCATACTGCCCTCGTGGCCGGTGTTCATCGCCTGGAGCATATCGAGCGCCTCACCGCCACGACACTCTCCCACGATGATCCGATCGGGACGCATTCGCAAGGAATTGATCACCAAATCGCGAATGCTAACCTCGCCTTTCCCCTCAACGTTCGGGGGGCGCGATTCCAATGTGACGATGTGTTCCTGACGGAGCTGCAACTCCGCCGCGTTCTCAATCGTCACAATCCGCTCATCAGATGGAATATAGCCGGAAAGGACGTTTAAGAAGGTCGTCTTGCCGGTCCCGGTGCCGCCCGAAACGATGGTATTGAGCGCAGCGATAACGCAGGCTCTCATAAATTCCATGCTTTCTTCCGTCACCGAGCCAAAGCGAATCAGATCCTCAACGGTTAGGGGGTCCTTGGAGAATTTCCGGATGGTGAGCACCGGGCCGACCAGGGAAATCGGGGGGATGACGGCGTTCACCCGCGATCCATCTTTCAAGCGCGCATCGACCGTGGGGCTGCTCTCATCGATACGGCGGCCCAACGGCGCGACAATCCGCTCGATGATGCGCATCAAGTGTTCGTTAGATTCAAATGTGATGTTGACGCGGCGAATTTTACCTTTCCGCTCCACGAAGATTTTCTTTGGGCCATTGACCATGATCTCGGTGATGGACTCATCAGTCAGCAATGGCTCCAGGGGGCCTAAGCCCAAAATTTCCGCGACAATTTGCTCAAAGAGCGCGTCCCGCTCTCGTCGTCCCAGGACAACGCTTTCTTCTTGTAGAATCTCATTATACATATCGCGGATTGTCTCCCGCACCTCGGCGGTCTGGGTCACGTCCATCGAGGGATCAAGCTCCGTGATCAACTGATTCTGGACACGGATCTTTAAATCTCGATAGGCGTCACGCGCCCGGGGCACAGATCGCCGCTGAACTTGCCCGCCTTCTCGTTCAGGAGCAGAAGAGGTTGATCGCGGGGAGGAGGATGAAGGGGAATCTTTTCTCTCAATTCTTCGCAAGAGGGACATTTCTACTTACCTCGCTATAGATTCCAAAAACTACAGCAACTACAGTAACTACAATAACCGACCCAATCCAACCCGTTTTTGCAACTCTTCCTCTGCAGCAGCTTCTTCATCCTCGGCTTGCTGAGCAAAGCGATTATGAAGTTTCTTCGCCAACCCAAGAATCGCCTGCCCCATAAGTGAGCGAGGGTCCTTCAAAATAAAAGGTTCGCCATAGTTCGCTGCTCGCAAAGCAGCTCGTTCATCTAATGGGATGTGGACCACCGCCGGCATCATTGCGCGTTCGATAGCCTCCGGCTGAATACCCATCCGTTTATTATCCACACTATTGATAACTAAATCCACGTGTTCCATCGGATATTCGAGCTTCTGTAACAACTCGATAAACATCCGCGCCCCTCGAATCTCTGGGATAACCGGGCGCGTGAGGACGAGTAAAACATCATTGACATCCAACGCAGCCAAGATGACATCGTCAATGTGATGCGCTGTGTCAATGATTATGTAATCAAATTCCTGCTGAGCGAAGCTCAAAATTGCCTTCATCGCGCGATTGCTGCCGCCCTCCTCGACACCGGCGTCTTGAAACATCTCGGCTTCCTCAGGCGAAGCGGGTGCCGCCAGGACTCGCACGCCGGAGGAGTGC
The DNA here is from genome assembly GCA_046541755.1 of Anaerolineales bacterium. Taxonomy (GTDB): domain Bacteria; phylum Chloroflexota; class Anaerolineae; order B4-G1; family SLSP01; genus JAAAOZ01. The sequence continues at coordinate 15,995 of JBKHCQ010000025.1, forward strand.
GTAGCGATGACGGTGCGCAGTAAATTAGGATCCAAATCCTGCACGTGCGGGGCCAGATCCGTCAATGTGCGGGTAGCTTGCAGTTTTAAAAAAATCGAAACATCGCCAAACTGTAGGTTTGCATCAATAAGACAAATCTTCGCATCTGCGCCGAGTAGCGTCTGGAGCGCGATAGCTAAATTGACAGCCACGGTTGTACATCCCGTACCGCCTTTGGGACTAAAGACGGTGAGGATTTTGGCCTGCCGCGCCGATGTCGGCTCGGCTGCCGCCTTTCCTCCCGGGGAGCCTGTCTGCGTCAGCGGGCCGGTTCCCATTTTTTGCCGTAATTTATAGGTGCGATGAATGGTATTCAACAGATCATCGGCGCTGGGAGGTTTGGTGAGGTAATCCCGCGCACCCGCCATCATCGCGCGGCGCATATAGTCGCTCTCGCCCTGCACGGAAAGCATCACCACCTGGACGGTCGGTATAATCTCAACGATCTTCCCCGTCGCCGCGATGCCATCTATACCGGGCAAGTTGATGTCCATCAACACCACATCAGGCAAAACCTTCGGGACGATGGCAACAGCTTCCTCGCCGCTGCCCACCATCCCCACAACTTCGATATCAGGGTCAAACGAGATGAGTTTGCGGAGTTGCTCGCGCGTCTCCGCGACATCATCGACGATCATTACGCGAATTTTCTCAGGCATTAAGAAACTCCTACTCTATCCCTTCTTCGGGCGTGGGCGGCGTCTGAAGCGGCAATTCTAACGGCTGTCGCACCTCTTTCGGCGCCACAGGCAAATCCGGCATTGTATCTGGCAACTGGTAGCGATCGATCACATAGCGTAACCATACCGGTTGCGTTTGCATTACCCTATCGGTGAATCCGGCAGGTCGCAGAACAAGGTCCAAATCCGCTCCCATTTCCAGGAGATATTTAAGCACCAGGACATCTTCGCGGGTCACCAGCAAGGTTACCGGCTCGATATTGCCATAGGTATCCACTTCGGGAATGGGCGTAGCGACGACCTCGGCCTCAGCGCCACCGCCCATAAAGCCGCCGCCTTCCGCCTCGCCTTCCGCCTCGTCTTCGGCTTCCGGATCTGCATCGACCTCGATGCCGGGCGCCGCCCTGGGAGCAGAAGTATCCTCTTCTTCTAACTTCTCCCACGTTCCAATTTTCCAGACGACGGCATCCTGCACGGTAAGTTGGACTAGCAAGTTGGGCACTTGACTCACGGCCGTGTTCGCCGGCGCGATGGCGGCGATTCGACCATTAGGTAATGTCTCAAAGCTCCCAAATACGCCGGTTTGATCGGGTTCCTCCGACTCCGAAAGATAGGTAAATTGCTGTAACCCCTCTTGCTTGCCGCTCACGGGAATCATCTTCAAGGCCGCAACGACGTCCACATGGTCGCCGGGGCGAATGCCCCACGCCACACCGCCTTGGCGATCCATGGGGATGGCATAGGCGACGCGATCATTGGGTTGAAAGAGCGAGTTGGATCCGGCGGGCATCGAAAGTGTGTCGCCTCTATCGGCCAACATGTCGGACATCAAGGGCATCCCGCGCGGTATATCGAGCCGTGCGATCTTACCTTCGACTTCATCTAATGACTCGAAATACTCAAGCGGCAGCGAGGAATCCGGCCAATTTCTGAGCCTGACGGCCGGAGCATCCCCTTCCGTGGTAATTCTTGTGCCAAGATTGATATTCTGTACTGCCACAACAATCTTGACCATATTACTCGGCGTAGGTGTAGGGAGCACCTCCTCAGCGGCCGGTTCCTCTCCGTCTCCCGGCGCCAAGACAAAGTAATATGCCCCGAAGAAGACCAAGACCAGTAAAATCAACACCCCTGCGATAATAATTAAGGTCCTATTACCTCGCATCCAAAACCTCCTTAAGGTTGGAATTAGCGCAAGTTGAGGCCTAACCCGTTACTTCCACGTCCCCTGAGCAAGAATCTGATCACGGACATTCTTTTAGCGATGGTCTATCCAGGTTAGGATGCTTGCAACAGCCTAGGGAAAGGAAGATAAAACCACGTCTATCTGCTGAAATTTAAAAGCTACTATTCACCTCAAGTTTATCACGGGCTAGAAGGGTTGTCAATTCAAAACAACACACGCTTGAGATAAAATCATACTTCTAGCAAGGTTGTAAACAGGTTTAATTTCATCCACTCAATGGCGTGACAACTCGGAGGTTCTGTTTGCCGACCAACGCTTCGACACGTTCCCGCAAATCTAAGCTGTATCGCGTGTTGACCTCCGGGAAGGATAGTTCAATCTTCTGATCCCCCCGACCCTCCAGCACGACGATGAACTGATCGCCGCCGGGGTGTTGGCGCAGAAGCTGATGAATCTGAGATAGCGTATCAAAATCCCGCTGATGATCCCCGGAGCGCTGAAGGGTGATGTAAAGCGTGCTCGGTGGGGATGGCGGCTCATCCGGCGGCGGCGGCGTTCGCTGCCCGCCGTTATCCCGACCCAGATTCGATTGGTCTGAGGCCGCTTGTTCATACGCCTCACCATCGTCCTGGAAGGGCGAGGCATTATATGAGGTATGATGATCGTTAGAATATGAAGAACTCATCCCGTAATCTCCTTGACCTAATTGACTTGACTCTTCTTTTGAATGTGGGTCTGAATGTGGGTTTGGATGTAGATTATTCGTCGGATGCAACATC
>JBKHCQ010000026.1:0-18167 GCA_046541755.1 Anaerolineales bacterium
CGCCCGTCTCCTCCAATCGCGCGCGATATTTCGCCATCGCCTGGGCCAACGCCTGCGCCAAATCCACCTCGGTGACGTTGGCGAGGCAGAGCAACGCGAAGAGCGTGTCGCCCATTTCCAACGGCCATGTCGCTGGCAAGGCCACGGGCACGGCTCCATAATCAGAGCCTTGCAGAATCTCCTTGGCCAGTTCCCCGACCTCGGAGACGAGATCTAACATCCGCGCGGTTTCCGAGGCCTCCAAGTCATACTCTGCGATAAAGCGCGCCACCTCCGCCTGCCATTGCGACAGCGTCATGGCTCGTCTCCGGTCGTTTGTTCAGCTTGTGATTCCGATGCCGCTTGTGTCGCCGGCGCCGGCCCAGGTTGCGGGATCAAGCCATAATCTGGCTGCTGGAAGGCATCCCAAGCGCGGCGCAAACGACGGCGCAGACTCCGCAGTTGACGTTGCCAGCGCGGCGGCAGCGGCTCCGACCACAAGGCTTTGATTTCATCTAAGTGCGCCTTGGCGATCTCCCGCCCCTTTTGGATCACAGCGGCGTTCGTATCCGTCGTGAAGGTGCCGGTGTTGTGAAGTTCAATCTGGAGCAGCAGATGGGGCGGGTTGCGTTGCAAGCGCTCGTGATTGACGATGTCTACCGTAAGATGTGCGCCCGTCTCCGCGATGAGCAGGGGTTGCTTCCAATCGAGCGTGGCGTTGGTGAACGAGGTGAAGAGCGCGCGTCCAGAAAGGCGATTCGGCTGCGGATCGGACGGGGGGAGGCTGAGACGCACGGTAGGCGGGGTATTCACGCCCAGGACGCGATCCGCGCCCATGTGATAGACCACATCGACGGGGAAGTTGTTGAGCACACCGCCATCGATCAGCCAGCGCCCCTGATAGCGCACGGGCGCGAAGATGATGGGGAAGGCGGAGGTCGCCAGCAGCGCCGGGATGAGCGGGCCTTGATTGAGGAGCACCATCTCGCCGGATTCGACGTCTGAGGCGACGACGGTTGTCGGGATGCGCAATTCCTCGAAGGTCATATCCGGGCGCCCGATCAGGTCGGTCAGCATCTGGCTCATCTTGGCGTGGCCGAAGAGGCCGCGCAAGTGCGGATCACGCGAGGCGAAGTCCATGATGCCGGTGTGCAAGCTAAAATCGATGAGGCGCGCGAGCGGCGCGCCGGCCGCATAAAGCCCGGCGATAATCCCGCCCATGCTCGTGCCGGCCAGGTAATGGATGGGAATCTCAGCTTTTTCCAGCACTTCCAGGATGCCCAGATGCGCCAATCCCCGCACGCCCCCACCGCTGAGGGCCAAACCAATCTTTGGCTGTTCTTGGGTCATGTCGTCACCTCCATTCTATTAAACTTACCCGCGTCTTTTTAGAATACACTCTCAGACGGAAACGCCACTCCGCTATCGCTCCGAGGCTGACTACGAACCGAATTTGACCCCCAGCGCAAGGGGCGCATCGATAAAGATGCGCCCCAAGTTCATATCTCCTATCGTCTACTTAGATTTAGCGCGCTCCGCGCCTTCGCGGAGCGCTTTTTTATTCGGCTCCAGCCACTCGCGCTGCCGCTCAGAGAGGTGTTCCTCCAATTGTTGCTCGATAGTCTCAAAATCGACCAGCCCCGTCGCCGCAATCAGCGCGCCCAGCGCGACCACATTCGCCATCCGGGCGTTGCCCAGATCCTCGGCGATGTCACTGGCCGGCAGGGCGATGACGCGGATGTCATCGCGCTCGCTCTCGATATCCACCAGCGAGGTGTTGACCACCAACACGCCGCCGGGCTTGACCAGCGGCTCGTACTTCTCCATCGAGGGCAGGTTGAGGACGACAGCAGCGGTGGGATGACGAATAATCGGCGCACCGATCTCCATCTCGGAGACGATCACCGTGCAGTTCGCCGTGCCGCCGCGCATCTCCGGCCCGTAAGAAGGAATCCATGTCACGTGCAAATCTTCAGCCATACCGGCGTAAGCCAGCAATTGCCCGGCGAAGAGCGCGCCCTGACCACCAAATCCAGAAAAAATCGTTTCTTCGTGCCGCATCTTATCCTCCTAGCTAGGCCTTCAGCGCCTTAACTTCGTCGGTCATCTTGTAATCGCCCAGCGGGAAGGCCTGGGTCATGTTCTCTTTGGACCATTGCATCGCTTCCCACGGGTCTTGGTTCCAGTTGGTCGGGCAGGTGGAGAGCACCTCCACGCAAGAGAACCCCAAGCCATTCATCTGGGCCAAAAACGCGCGCTTGATGGCCTTTTTGGTCTTGCGGATGCTGGGAATATCGGCCGCGATTTGGCGGGTGATGTAGACCGCGCCCGCCGTCTCCGCCAGAATCTCGGACATCTTGACGGGATAACCGGCCACGGCGCAATCGCGCCCGGAGGGCGTGGAGGTCGTGACCATGCCCGGTAAGGTCGTGGGGGCCATCTGCCCGCCCGTCATGCCGTAAATCGCGTTGTTGATGAAGATGGTGGTGAGCAGATCGCCGCGATTGGCCGCGTGGATGATCTCGGCGGTGCCGATGGCGGCCAAATCGCCATCGCCCTGATAGGTGAAGACCACGCTATCGGGAGTGACGCGCTTGATGCCGGTGGCCATCGCCGGGGCGCGCCCGTGCGCCGCCTCGACAAAATCGACAGTGAAGTAGTTGTAGGCCAGCACAGAACATCCAACCGGCGCCACGCCAATCGTCCGCTCGCGGATGCCCAACTCGTCGATGATCTCGCCCACTAAACGGTGCACGATCCCGTGGACGCAGCCGGGACAGTAGTGGGTATCCACCTCAGCCAGGGCCTCCGGGAAATCGTAAACTACGTCCATCTTTTCTTTCTCTTCTTTCTCTTCTTTCTCTTCTGGAATATCTTTAACTCGTACGCTCATTTAAATCCTCCTCTATGGGAAAAAATGGGAAGAGAAAGTAATGGCAAGCCGCGCCACTACTTTGTCTCCGCATCTAATTTCTTGAGATCGGCCAGAATCTCGTCGATCATCGGGACGACACCGCCCATGCGCCCGTGAAAGCGGACGGGGGCCGCGCCGGCGACGGCGCGCTCCACATCCTCCAACATCTGGCCGGCGCTCATCTCGACGACTAAAACGCCGCGCACTTGCTCCGCCAACTCGTGGATCTGATCCTCGGCGAAGGGCCACAAGGTCTGGGGACGCAACAGGCCAACTTTGATGCCTGCCTCACGGGCCTCGCGCACCACGGAGGTGCAAATCCGGCCCACAGTGCCGTAAGCGACGAGCAGCAGTTCAGCATCGTCCGTATCGTAGGTTTGATAGCGCACCTCGTTGGCTTTGATCTCGGCCAGCTTCTTCTGCAAGCGCAAGTTTAAGCGCTCCAGGTTCTCCGCGCCCAGGTAGAGTGAGGTGATCACGTTCTTCTCGCGCCCCTTGGCGCCGGTGACGGCCCAATCGGGGCGGGTCTCTCGGATCGGCTGCATTGGCGGCAACTCGGCGGATTCCATCATCTGCCCGATGCTGCCATCGCCCGCGATCATCACCAGCGTGCGGTACTTCTCGGCCAGCTCGAAGGCCAGGCCGACCATATCGATGATCTCCTGGACGCTGGAGGGCGCCAGGACGAGCGGTCGGAAATCGCCGTGTCCAGCGCTCTTGGTCATGAAATTGTAATCGGCCTGCGCCGGCTGGATGTTGCCCAAGCCCGGCCCACCGCGCATCATGTTCACGATGACGACCGGCACTTCGGAGCCGGCGATGTACGACAGCCCCTCCGCCATCAGCGCCAGTCCCGGCCCGGAGGTGGAACTCATCACGCGGACGCCGGCGCACGCGGCGCCATAGACCATATTGATGGCCGCGACTTCGCTTTCGGCCTGGAGGAAGACGCGCCCTTCTTCGATCAGCCGCCCGGAGAGATGCTCCAGAGCCTCACTCTGCGGGGTGATGGGATAGCCGAAGTAGGCTTCCAATCCGTTGCGAACCGCTGCCTCGGCAAATGCGACATTTCCCTTGAGTAGTTCTTTGGCCATAGTTCAACCCCCTTCTTAAGCCTTCGCCGCCGCGGCTTTGCGCTGCCGCTTCTGGCGATAGACGGTGAATACAACATCTGGACAGATGGTCGCGCACGAAGCGCAACCAATGCACTGCTCCTCATCTGTCACGATGACATGACGATACCCTTTCGCGTTGAACGAGTCGGTGGATAAGGCCAAGATATCGACGGGGCAGACGTGGGTGCAAAGGCCGCAACCTTTGCAGCGATCCACCGCAATGACAACCTTTCCTTTAGCCATATAGACCTCCGTTAATGTATCTGTAAACCTAACCTTATGAATTCTAAAGTCCCAACATGGGCATCACGAGGGTCAACAACACCCCGCCTGCGATTACCGATCCCAATTGGCCGGCGGTGTTCGCGCCCATCGCGTGCATCAAGACAAAGTTGGAGTAATCCTCCTCCTGCGCGACCTTCTGGACCAGCCGCCCGGCCATCGGGAAGGCGCTGATGCCCGCCGCGCCGATGAGAGGATTGATCTTCTTCCCGGAGAGAACATAGAGCAACTTCCCAAACAAAATGCCGGCCGCCGTGTCCAGCCCGAAGGCAAACAGACCCAGGAGCAAAATCTTGAGCGTGTCCCAGTTGAGAAAACTATTCGCCGTCATCGTGCTGCCGACGACCAAACCTAAGAAGAGCGTCGAGACATTGATAATTTCGTTCTCCGAAGCCTGCACCAATCGCGCTACCACACCGGACTCCTTGAGCAGATTACCGATCATCAACGAGGCGATGAGGGGCGCTGCCTGCGGGACCAAAATCCCTACGCCGATGGTGACGATGATGGGGAAGAGCACCAGCGCGCGCTTGGAGACGGGACGCGGCGCGTATTCCATGGGGGTCTTGCGCTCCTCGGACGTGGTGAGCAGGCGCATAATCGGCGGCTGGATGATGGGCACCAGGCTCATATAGGAATAGGCCACCACCGAGATCACGCCCAACATGTGCGGGGCCAATTTGTTCGCCACGTAGATGCTGGTCGGGCCATCGATGGCGCCGATGATGCCGATGCTGGCCGCCTCGTTCATCGGGAAGCCCAGGAGAATGGCCAAGATCAACGTCCCAAAGATGCCAAACTGGCCCGCCGCCCCCATCAGAGCGAAGAGGGGTTGAGCCAACAGCGGGCGAAAGTCCATCATCACGCCCACACCGATGAAAATTAAGAGCGGGAATAATTCATTATCCACGCCCGCTTGTTGGATAATTACCAACATACCGTGCTCAGCAGGATCGATCATCGCGGAGAGCGGCAGGTTGCCGATAATGCAGCCGATCCCAATGGGGAGCAGGAGCACCGGCTCATACTCTTTTGCGATGGCCAGATAAATCAGCATGCCGCCGACAGCCATCATCACAATGTGCGGGAGGCTGAGGGCTTTCAGCCCCAAAATCAAATTTCCGAGATCAATTGTATTCATCCACCACTCCTCAGCAATATCAGCAGATGCAGCAGGTCAAGAAACGTCCTTATGAGACGGTCTCATCCTCCAAGCGACAGTGCATCAAATACATCGGACGCTGCTGCTTGAACCCCAAATGTTTGAGGCGCGCGATCATCTCCTCGCGTTCCTGTTCGATGATGATAAATGGGCAGATATTCTCCGCCTGCAACGCCCGCACCAACGCGCCGATGATGCACGCATCGTAGCCGCGATCCTGGTATCCCTTGCGGATGACCAGATTGCCGATCTTCGCAGCGCCCGGTACCCGCACATTGGTGGTCATCATTCCTACCAAGTTCTTCTTATCCCAAACGCCGAAGGCCGGGCCGTGCTCGAAGGGATCCTTCGCGAAGGTCCGAATAACGGTCTTCTCAGCTTTAGCCAACGCCTGCATCATGGGCCAATCCTCCGGCGTCAGCTCCACGGCGGGATCGGTCTCCAAGTCAGTCGCGTCATCTATGTAGACCATCTGCCACTCCGGGGTGACCTCCAACACGGTGAAGGCCTCCGCCACGATGGCCCGCTGCGCTTCATTGACCAACAACGCAACGTCACTGCCGGGATCGGCCAAGAAGGCGGCATAATTCGCCAGCAGATCCGGCGCATCCCCAACGAAGGCTAACGCGGGTTGCGGCGACGCCATTGTGGCCTGAAGCGTGTCGTAGGCGCCGGGGCAACTGGCGACCGACATCGCCGGCGAATGCGCGATGTCACACTCCTCCGTCAACGCCGTGACGTTGGCGACAAAGGTAAAATGCGCCAGCGTCCAATCCAAGTTGCGCGTTTGCTCCTGGATTTGGCTATGGAGCGGGGAAACGGTCCGCGGAGCGGCAGTGACGTTGCCCATGATCAGCCCTCAATGCGCAACAGTGGATCGCCGTGTTGGACCTTCTGTCCAATGCGGATATAGATTTCCTTGACGACGCCCGTCTGGGTCGCGCGGATGGGGTTGTTCATCTTCATCGCTTCCAAGACGCACAGCTCCTGCCCCGGTTCGACCTGGTCGCCTTGTGAGACGCTGATGCTGACGACGACGCCGGGCAGCGGGGAGCGGATATCACCCCCAGCGGCCGGCGCGGCGGGAGCGGATGGCGCAAGTTGAGAAGGCGCCGATGGCGCCGCGTCAACGGACTTCGGCGGCGCTGTAACCTTCGGCGCCGTTGCCCCAGGCTGGCTCGCTACGTGGACTTCGATCTCTTCGCCATCGACGATGGCGCGTACAGGGCGCTCCCTGGAATTAGGAACTTCGACGGTATATTCTTTTCCTGCAACTGTTACACGATAAATTGACATAAAGTCATCTCCTTCATCGTTCTCTCGTAATTAGGCGCTCTACTGGCGTGTCCGAAGCGAGTTGTAGTGATCACGCCGAGCGAGTTGGGTGGCCCGCACGTGCGCCGTCCATGATCCGCCAGCAACGTCGCGGGCCGGGCGTTGCGCTTGATAGGTATCTGTCGCCTGAGCCACGGCCACCGCGACCGCGGCGGCCACTGCGCGATAGCGGCCCACATCCACCTGCAACGCCGCCTGATCGTCCGGCGCCGCGACCGGGGTCTCTGGACTTTCCTGGGCCTCTTCATCGGCCAAAAAGGTCGTCAGCGCGAACATCCCCGCGACCAACACCCCAATCGCGGCGAAGGTCATTCCCATCCCGACTAAGGTCAGGAGCAATACTTGTGATAGTAATTCACCCATAATATCTCCCGTGTTTCCCGTGTCCCTCTAGAGCGGCATCAAACCGTGCTTTTTGGGCGGAATCTGGCGGATTTGCTCGCGCAAGGCGCGCAGCCCGGCGATGAGCGCCGGGCGCGTTTGCGCCGGCTCGATGACATTATCCAAAATGCCGTGCTCCGCAGCGCGATAGGGGTTGGCGTATTCCGCGCGATATTCAGCCACCAATTGCTCGCGGAGCGCCTCTGGATCATCGGCCTTGGCGAGTTCTTGGCGCTTCAAGATGTTGACCGCGCCCTCCGGCCCCATTACGGCGATCTCCGCCGAGGGCCAGCCAAGGTGCAGATCCGCGCCGAGGCTCTTACTGCTCATCACAATATAGGCGCCGCCATAGGCTTTGCGGGTGACGATGGAGATCTTGGGCACGGTGGCTTCGACATAGGCGTAGATGGCTTTGGCGCCGTGCCGGATGATGCCGTTGTGTTCTTGCGCCACTCCCGGCAAGAAACCGGGCGAATCGACGAAAGTGATCAGCGGGAGATTGAAGGCGTCGCAGAAGCGAACGAAACGCGCGATCTTGTCAGAGGCGTTGATGTCTAAGACGCCGGCCATAAATTGCGGCTGCTGCGCGACGATGCCGACAGCGCGGCCATCCAAGCGAGCGAATCCGACGATGGCGTTGCGCGCCCAGTTAGCTTGTACCTCTAAGAAAGTGTCACGATCCACGACGCTCAAGATAACTGAGCGCATATCATAGGGTTCATTGGGCGCCCGCGGCACGAGGGTGTTGAGCGCCGCATCGGTGCGCATCGGATCATCACCCGTCTCGACGTAAGGCGGAGATTCGACGTTGTTCGCGGGAAGATAGGAGAGCAACTGCTGGGTCAACGCCAGCGAGGCCTCCTCATCTTCCGCCATGAAGTGCGCTACACCGCTGGTGCCACAGTGAACCGGCGCGCCGCCTAATCCTTGATGGTCGATTTCCTCGCCCGTCACGCTCTTGACGACATCGGGACCGGTGATGAACATCATCGACTGCTCCGCCGTCATCACGATGAAGTCCGTCAGCGCCGGGCTGTAGGCCGCGCCGCCAGCGCACGGGCCTAACATCACGGAGATCTGCGGAACGACGCCGGAGGCCAAGGCGTTCTGACGGAAGACCTCGCCATAGCCCTGTAAGGCGAGAATGCCTTCCTGGATGCGCGCCCCGCCAGAATCCAACAACCCAACGATGGGCGCGCCGTTGTTCATCGCCATCTCCTGCACCTGCACGATCTTTCGCGCGTGGGTCAGAGAGACGGAGCCGCCGTAGATGGTGAAATCCTGCGCGTAGACGAAGACCGTGCGGCCCTCCACCTCGCCATAGCCGGTGACGACACCATCCCCGGGAAACGGTTCTTTTCCCTCCGCCGGCGTGATGGCCAACGGTTGTAGCTCTTGGAAGGTGCCGGGATCTAAGAACTTAGCGATGCGCTCGCGGGCGGTCATCTTGCCCTTAGAGTGCTGCTTATCAATCCGCGCTTGTCCACCTCCCAAGCGAGCTTTTTCTTTTCGTGCCCGAAGTGCTTCCAGGCGGGGGTCTTGTGCTTCGCTCACGTTCTACCTCCTAGCTTATCCACATAGCTTATCCATAAGATCACAATCTTTATTTCGTCATTCGAAAGAGAAAATCTCTTAAAATGCTGCTACTTGATCCCGGTGTAGATCGCGACGGTACCGCCCATTCGCGTCGTATGGGCGACCTCACGCCAGCCAACGGATTGCATCGTCGCCACGATGGCTTCGGGAGAGAGAAATTGTCGCACTGAGCGCGGGAGATATTGATAGGCTTCGTGATCACCGGAGAGTATGCGCCCTACCAAGGCGGCCCAACCGAAAAAATAGAGAGGAAATAACCAAGACATTGGGAAGCGACTAGGCCAGGTCATCTCCAAACAGACCATCCGACCGCCAGGCGAGACCACGCGCCGCTGCTCTGCAAATGCTTGGGCAATATCGGGGACGTTACGGATCATAAAGGCTGAGATGACCGCATCAAAAGCATTATCCGCACAGGCCAGCGATAGGCCATCGCTCAGCGCCCAGTGGAGTTGAGCCGTTTCCAGTTTCGCCTTGCGCGCGGCCTGATGCACCATCGCGGATGTCAAATCGACGCCCAAGATGCGCGCTGCCGGGTAGTACTCGCGTGCAATGAGCGCCACATCACCGGTGCCGGTCGCTACATCCAACACAGCGCCGTGGGGGGGCACGTCGAGGAGCGCGACAGCTTCCCGTCGCCAGCGTTGATCTTGACCAAGGGAGATCACGCGATTGACGCGATCATAGCGACGGGCGATGCGAGTGAAGAGCGAGCGAATGCGCCATCGTTGCTGCCGTGACGACTCTCCCGTGCATGCTTGGCGCTCTCGACACGACCGAATCGATGCGATCTCATCCCCCTTGTGACAGCATCCTATACATAAATTGCAAACGCCCCAATCATCCACCTTGGGACGTTATCAAAATTATAAGGGATGCCAGCGCCATCAACTAGTGGGAAGTGTCACTTCAGCCGATGATGTTATTCATACCTCAAAGCAGATTCGGTTTCTTCTAAAATTTGGGTGATTTGATCCAGCCACGCTTGGGGAATTTCTACAGAGACCGGAATTTCGGTCTGTAGATGATAGGTCATTGAGATCGGCACGCTCACTTGGATAGGAGTTTCCAAGGTGTATTGCACGGGGATGACCGTATCAATGGGGAAGGCGATGTCTTGCTCGCCCACCAGGGGGATGCGGACCGAGGTATTGACCACGGTCGAAAGGGGATAATCAAAATTCAGAGGAACCGTCAACGTCTCGCTGATCGGCACGGTGGCCTGAAAGGGGATCTGTTGATCCACCTTAACGGGGATGATAATGGATTCATCACGCCACTGGACCACCGTATTTTGCAGGGATGCAATCGTATTCAACACACTCTGATGAACCTCGAAGAGGGTGTAGATCAACACGCCGTTCAGCGCCAGCGACAGAATCACCAAAAACCAGAGCAGAAGCTGGCCAACTTTGACGTGGGACGGCGCCTGTTTTTCGGGCGATGAGGCGCCTTGGGGCAGGGACGTCTCGCATTGTTGGCATACTTCCGCATCCGGCGGATTATCGAATCCACAATTAGGACATTGCATTGTAGTGCTCCTTATCCATGAAAAAAAATTACCCCGGCGGCCAACGCATCCGGCGGCCGCCCAGCAGATGTAGATGGAGGTGAAAGACCGTCTGCCCGCTCTGCTCATCGGTGTTCAGCACTAGACGATAGCCGCTCTGCGCGACGCCGGCCTCCGCGGCTAACTCGCGCGCGACGGAGAGCAACTTACCCAGCAGAGGAATATCCTCCTCGTCGGTCGCCTTGAGGGTGCGGATGTGACGATTGGGGATAATCAAGATATGCGTCGGCGCTTGGGGATGCGCGTCGTGAAAGGCCGTCACCTCGTCATCTTGATAGATCACGGCGGCGGCAGCCTCCCCCTGCGCAATCTGGCAAAAAATACAATCCTGGGCCATCAATACCTCCTATTTTCAACCCTTTCGGGAAGCTGCGAATAGACCGATAGGGCAAGGCGCCTGGCTCGCCGGGTAATTTCAGCTCGAGAAAACCGGCTCATAGCTTCCCGGAAGGTAGATGCCTGATCATTTCTTGATGGGACTATTTCAGACTCCGGGTCAACTGATCAAGGAAGTCGCGATTGGTGCGGGTCTTGCGCATCTGCTGCAAGAGCGCCTCGGTGCCGGCGGTGATGTCATACCCGGGTTTACCTCCAGTACCGGAGAGCATTCTTGAGAACATGCGGCGCATCAACCACACTTTGCGCAGCGTATCGGAATCGAGCAACAACTCCTCACGGCGCGTGCCGGAGCGGGGGATATCAAAGGCGGGGAAGATGCGGGATTCTTGCAATCTACGATTAAGATGCAGTTCCATATTACCTGTTCCCTTGAATTCCTCGTAGATCATATCGTCCATGCGGCTGCCGGTATCGATCAAGCAGGTGGCTAGCACCGTGAGGCTGCCGCCTTCCTCGATGTTGCGCGCCGCGCCGAAGAATCGCTTGGGGGGGTAGAGCGCGGCCGGATCCAAGCCGCCGGACAGCGTGCGTCCGCTCGGCTGCACCACTAAGTTGTACGCGCGCGCCAAGCGCGTGAGACTGTCCATCAGGATCACAACATTCTGCCCGATCTCCACCAGGCGCTTCGCGCGACTCAGAGACATCTCAGCTACACCGGCCTGATGCTCCATCGACTCATCGAAGGTGGAGCTGATGACCTCCGCATCGACCGAGCGATCCATATCCGTCACCTCCTCCGGGCGCTCACCGATGAGCACCACCATCAGATGCACATCGGGATGATTATGGGAGATGCCGTTAGCGATTTTTTTGAGAACGGTGGTCTTACCAGATTTGGGCGGCGAAACGATCAACCCCCGCTGCCCAAACCCCACGGGCGCGACCAGCTCCAGCAGCCGTTGGGTGATATTCCGTGGATTCGAGACCAAATTGAACGGCTTTTCCGGGAAGATGGGGGTCAATCGCTCAAAGCGCGGGCGATTTTTGGACATTTCGGGGTCGACACCGTTGACGGCCTCGATGCGCAGCAAGCTGCGATACTTCTCCGTCTCTTTAGGCGGTCGCACCTGGCCCACGACCATATCCCCGGTGCGCAGACCAAAGCGTCGAATCTGGCTCTGGGAGACATACACATCCTGCGAGCCGGGCGCATATCGCGCAGAGCGCAGGAAGCCAATCCCCTCATTGGTGATTTCCAGCACGCCGCCGCCAAAGCTAAAACCCTGCATCTCGGTCTTGGCTTTGAGGAGTAGGAGGATCAAATCCTCTTTCTTCAAACGGCTATAACCGGAGACATCATAACCCCGCGCTAACTCGCGCAACTCTTGCAAGCGCATATGCTCCAGCGAATGCATGTCCAAGCTCAGAAGCACATTGTCATCCCCCGAGAGTTCCGCTTGGGGGATTTCCAGTACCTCTTCAATCGGGTTTTCCACATCATCCTCAGTCGAAGGGTCATTGTCTATCTGTTCGTCTTCTTGCTGATGTTCGTCCTGTTTGTTCACACTGTTCTCCTTGTTCTTCTTCGTTCTTCTTCTTTCTTTGCTATCCCATGACTGGCTCCACTGAAAAAACCAACGCAGAGGCGCAAAGATGCAAAGTCGCTAAGAAAAATTAAGGTTGATATAAAAATTATTAATATTATCTTCGTTTCTGTCACATCATTTCGCACATAACCTTAAAAATCTTTGCGCCATTGCGTCTTTGCGTTGAAAAGAAGGCTTTTTTCAGGAGAGTCACTTATAGGTTACGACAGGATCACAAAGGTCCAAGCGATGATGCCAGCCCACACGATGCTATCGATGCGGTCGAGGACGCCGCCGTGGCCGGGAATAAGATCGCTGGTATCCTTCACACCGACTTGACGTTTGATCAACGAGATGAAAAAATCGCCAGCCGGGGTAAGGATTGCCAATAAAGCGCCCAAGAGAGCGCCTTGCCACATCGTGGGAGTTGTCGGGCGTGCGACGAGCCATGGCCATAAGGCGGTTAATCCCACGCCAGCAAGGATGCCGCCCCCGACGCCGGCCACAATCCCTTCCCAGCTTTTGCCGGGACTTAAAGTGGGGGCGATTTTGTGCTTGCCCCAGGCCCGCCCGAAGTAAAAGGCGGCGGTATCGGCGATCCAGACAATGAACAGCGTGGTCAATGTCCACCACAGGCCATCGGGATGCGCGCGCAGGCGCAGTAGATGCGCGCCGCCAACACCCAAATAGAGGCTGCCGGCCACAGTCAAGGCCCATTGCTCGATGGGTTGTGATAAGCCAGGGGTCGTCTCATACTTGTAGAGGATCCACAAAATAGACAACAGAAGCAACCACGTCAATCCGGGGATCAGCCATCGATCATCCAGCCAATGAGCGGTCACAGCCCACGTTAATATGATGGCCCACATCAATAAGGAGGAAAGATGGTACCCTTTGCGCTTCAACATCTGCCCATATTCACGGCTGGCTTGAAAAAGCACGAGGATAATCAACAGGAAAAAGGCAATTTCTCCCCTGATGACGGCGCCGATGACTATCGGGACCAAGACGAGCGCGCTAATCATCCGCCAGTGGGTTGACGAGAGTTTCATAACTTCGGGCCTACCCTGTCGACTTCGTGTATCATGAGTAAGAACTTGATGGAGAGGAACTTCTTTGGTGATGGTTTGTTCACGTTGGGCGTAAGATGATTTTTTTTCATGATCCAATACGCTTCTTGGGGGAGGGAAAACATCAAAATACGAGGTAAAATCTCGGCTCTTCAGAAGCTTGATAGAGGCAACCGCTTATGCCCCATCCACAATCCAGTGATAACGTAAAAAATCTATGATCCCCACAAATGCGCAAATTTTCTTTGCTTTTGGAGCTGCCTAAGGAGATTTAGGTTTATGCTCCCATCATCTAAAAAAGCTTCCCATTTCTATCCCCGGGGACGAGGGCTTGACACTTGTTCATATAACTAAACAGCTATGGATCTTCCTTACTCCTCGGTTGGCGGTTGCTCGGGCAGGCCGCCGAAGCGCCGGTGACGTTCGCTGAAGGATTGGAGCGCCTTGTAAAACTCGTCTTTGTCGAAATCTGGCCAATAGACGGGAGAGATATAATACTCCGCATAAGCGCCTTGCCAAATCAGGAAATTGCTGACTCGCATCTCCCCACTCGTGCGGATAATGAGGTCTGGATCAGGCAAGTCCGCCGTGTACAAATGAGCGCTGATGACCTCTTCTGTGATCTCTTCCGCCGGTATGCCCTCGCGGATGAGTGTTTTGATGCATTCGACGATTTCTCGCCGCCCGCCATAATTGAAAGCAATATTTGCGATCAGGCGGTCGTTATGGCGTGTCAACTCTATAGCCTCGTGGATGTTCTTTTTGAGGGCCTCAGATAGCGGGCGCAACTTACCAATATGCCTTAATTGTACACCATTTTCGTGTAACTCGTCAACTTCTTTATCCAAACTCTCAGCTAATAGCTTTAGAAGCCCTTTTACCTCGCGAATAGGACGTTTCCAATTTTCGGTGGAGAAGGCATATAAAGTCACAATCGGCACATTAAATTCCACGGCTGCGCGCAGGATGCGACGCAAATTCTCCACACCGGCGCGATGGCCTGCCAACCGAGGCAGCTCTCGCTGCTTGGCCCAGCGCCCATTTCCATCCATAATAATCCCTACATGCTTAGGCAGGGCGGGAAGTGGGGGATATGTCTTCGTTTCAGCCGTGTCGGTCATAATGTCTCCACAAGCAGATTATATTTGAGGTCATGATACTTCTAGCTCGGATAGCCCAGAATGGGGAGAAGAGAGGGGTAGAAAATTAATTCATCTAAAAACAGCCGCCGCTCTATGCGGATGAAAAATAAACAAACAGAGGTGGGGGGCGCAACTGCGGTGACTAAGGTGTTTCCAAGATCTAAACCTCCCCAACCTGATGCTTTTCCCTCAGAAAACCACTCATTTTTGGGAAGTTTATCTTCTTGGAACGGCTCAAAAGCTGCGGATTATCCAGGCTCTCGAGAAAGAGGTAAGTAATACCAGTGCTCGCTGTCACCTCTTCGCGAATGCCCGCTAAATTTTCACTAAATTTCCATAATATCTTTTTCTTTGCGCGCGCCGATGTCCTCGACCTTCTGCGTGAACTCATCGATGACTTCCTGGAGGCGTTCCTTCCCCCGGATGAGTTCATCCTCGGAGATGACTTTGTCATTCTCATACTCACGCAGTTGCTCCAATGTATCGCGCCGGATGTTTCGCAGCGAGATCTTGCACTCTTCCATCCGCCGGTTCACGAGCTTGACGAGTTCGCGGCGGCGCTCCTCCGTGAGCCGAGGGATCGGCACGCGGATGACGCGGCCATCATTGCCGGGGTTCAATCCCAGATCCGCCTGCAGGATCGCTTTCTCGATGTCCCCCAAGGAGGAGGGATCGTAAGGGCGAACCACCAAAAGATGCGGCTCCGGCGCCGATATAACGGCGAGTTGATTCAGCGGGGTCGGGCTACCGTAGTAGGGGACCATCACGCGCTCGATCAATGCGGGAGAAGCGCGCCCGGTGCGAATTCCTTTGAAATCCGTCTCCATCGCCTCCACCGCTTTGCCCATCCGCTGTTCGGTCTCATGCATCAGTTTCTGAATTGTCTTAACTGTCATAAGTGACTCTCCGTCATCTCTAACTGTAGATGCTTATCCATGAAGATATTGATAAGATATTGATGAAATTAGAAACGCAATCAGCAAATCAATGTCCCAACTGACGCCCCATCCAGGGCTTGGACTAAACTACTCTCTTGCCAGAGATCTAACACAATCAACGGCAGGTGATTATCCATACATAACGTAATCGCAGTAGAATCCATCACGCGCACTTGCATGTTGAGAGCTTCTAAATAAGAGAGTTTCTCGAACCGTTTGGCGTCGGGGTTGGTCTTCGGATCATCATCGTAGACGCCATCCACTTTGGTCGCCTTGATGAGCAGATCTGCCCCAATTTCGGCCGCACGCAGCGCGGCCGCCGTGTCGGTGGTGAAGTAAGGATTGCCCGTCCCGGCGCCGAAGATCACGACCCGACCCTTCTCCAGATGTCTCGTCGCCCGCAGGCGAATATACGGCTCCGCAATCTCGCGCATCTGGATCGCGGTTTGAACCCGGGTAGGGACGCCCTGACGTTCCAGCGCATCGGCCAAGGCCAGCGCATTCATCACCGTGGCCAACATGCCGATGTGATCCGCGCGCGCGCGATCCATGCCATGATCCAGACCATCGCGACCTCGCCACAGATTGCCGGCCCCAATGACGATCCCCGTCTCGACCTCCCGCGCTTGCACCTGCGCGAGCGTCTGCGCCACTTTGTCGGCGCGATGGGGATCAATGCCGGTGCCAGCGGGGAGGGCCAAAGCCTCGCCGCCGATTTTGATGACGATTCGCTTGTAGATCGATTGTGTCATGTTGTCCCTCCCGAGCCTAAGTCAACAAAGAAACCTAGAGGCTTACGCCTCTAGGTTCTCTCCACGTTCAAATCGGACGAAACGACGTACAACGATGTTCTCGCCAATCGTGGCGATCTCATTCTTGAGCAACTCCTCAATCGTGATCTCGTCATTACGGATAAATTCCTGCTCCATCAAGCAGCTCTGCTGGTAGAACTTTTCCAATCGCCCTTCAACGATGCGATCCAATACCTGCTCCGGCTTGCCCTGCTCTAACGCCTGGATGCGATAGATTTCCTTCTCGCGCTCGATGACCTCTTCCGGGACATCCTCGCGGGTGAGATAGAGCGGCGCCATCGCCGCAATCTGCATCGCAACGTTGTTTACCAATTGCTGAAATTCATCTGTGCGCGCGACGAAATCGGTCTCACAATTGACCTCGACCAGGACGCCAATGCGGCCATCACCGTGAATGTAAGAAGCGACTAAGCCTTCATTGGCCTCGCGAGACATTCGCTTGGCAGCCTCGGCGACGCCCTTTTCGCGCAGGTGATCAACGGCCTTGTCAAAATCGCCTTCCGCGACTTCCAGGGCCTTGCGACAGTCCAAAATTCCGGCGCCCGTTGCTTCGCGCAATTCCTTCACCAGTTCAACTGAAATATTCATGTATGCTTCTCCTGTCCTTATAATTTCATTAAATTAAGGCCCAAGGGCCTAACTTGTCAAATTTTCTCAGACTTCCGAAGTCTTAACTCAACGGTATTGTTCTTAGGCCAGATTATCAAAAGACCATCCTTTTTCTGCTGCCGACCCATCCTCTTCCACGTCTTCCACGTCTTCCACGTCTTCTTCCGCGGCGGCGGAATCTTCAATAACAGCGGTGGCAGCTTCTTCGGCCTGCTCTTCTTCGGCAAACTTGAGCTTGCGGAGCCGATCTAAAGTCTCTGGGCTTAAGTATTTCTCATCTTCCGCGTAGATCTCTTCTTCCTGGGGCGCTTGGGTCTTGCGCAACGCCAAGCCTTCCAACACCGCGTCGGCCATCTTCGACGTCAACAGTCGGATGGCGCGGATTGCGTCGTCGTTTGCGGGAATGACGTAGTCGATAAGATCAGGATCGCAGTTTGTATCAACCACAGCGATGATGGGGATGCCCATCCGATCTGCCTCGCGGATGGCGGTGTACTCTTCCCGCACATCGACGATGAAGAGGAGACCCGGCAAATCTCCCATCTCCTTCACTCCGCCCAAGCGCTGATTGAGCTTTTCGATCTCGCGATTGAGCATGAGCGCTTCTTTCTTGTTCGCCAGCAACTCGAACTCGCCGGCGTCGCGGCGGGCTTCCAAATCCTTCAGATAGTCAATGCGCTGCTTGATGGTTTGCCAATTGGTGAGGGTGCCCCCCAACCACCGCAAACTCACATAGGGCATCCGGCAACGTTCGGCCTCGCGGCGGATCGTCTCCTGAGCCTGACGCTTGGTGCCGACGAACAGGACCTTTTCGCCCTGGGCGACCGTATCGCGCACCAGAGCATACGCCTTATCGATGGCGGCCACCGTTTGCTGAAGATCGATGATGTGGACGTTGTTGCGATCGGTGTAAATGTAACGCGCCATCTTCGGATTCCATCGCTGCGTGCGATGTCCGAAATGCACACCAGTTTCTAATAGTTCCTTCATTGTGACAACAGACATAAATATCTAACCTCCTAAAGTTATTTGTTTTTTGGGCCTCCGCGATTATCAACCCCTGAGGGACCGGTGTCACGCCGGCACGCCCCTCCGTAGGTCCAATCGCGTGTGAATTTGGGTAGTCAGCCCAACTGTGTATTCTACCATAAAAACATCATACGGCAACATTCCATCAAGATAGGTAAGCGCAGCTCCCTTGTTCTTTTTATATAACACTTTGCAACCAAATAGAAATTTTATCTGCCGATGCCGGTTAATGCTTTTGTGATGCTATCGCAATCCTATTCACCGGACACTTCTTAGCTCACGGATAAACACGGATTAACGCAGATATT
>JBKHCQ010000027.1:0-17101 GCA_046541755.1 Anaerolineales bacterium
ATTTAGATTTAGATTTAGATTTTAATGAAACCAAAGGCGCTGGTCATATCCGGCGCCTTTGTTGTATCTTATGCATCCTAACGTGGACAAGCCATCACCCCAAGCATCCCGTCTGTCAAGTTCTTGCGCTTGCACACGAATTTGACGAGTTAGATCTCAGCGCTATTGCGTCCCCTTCCCCGCAACCTCGCGCATCTCAGGCTCTGGGAACCGTTTCGTTTACTCAGCCTCCCTAAGCTTTGACTTTCAAATCACCTATGCTAAACTAATCAAGGCATAAGGTTTAGCCATAAGATTTAGCATGGAGGGGATATGAATAAGCCGAACTCACCCAAGGTCGTCTATATTGAAGATGAACCAGAGATGTTTGCTCTGGTTGAACTGATCTTAGAAGATACCAACATTGAATTCATCAGCGCTATAGGCGGCCATGAGGGCCTCCGGACGATCCGCGAAGAACAACCCGATCTCATTCTATTGGATATTATGATGCCGGACGTCGATGGCTGGGAAGTCTATCGTAACCTCAAGGCTGATCCCGACTTATCTGATATCCCCGTGATTATCATCACAGCGAAGGTCAAACGCATTGATCAGATATTGGCGCAGGAAATCGTGGGCGTGGATGCGTATCTCACTAAACCATTCAGCCCCAAGGAGCTACTGCAGCGCGTCAAAGAACTTCTGTCACAGATAGATTGAGAGATGTAGCGCATATTCTTGTATATTTTGTGGCGCCAGGTAAGTTATCCTAGCGCCACTTTCTGCATTATTTTTAGATTCAGACCCTTTAAGAGTCCACGAGGATGCCCACGATGCCCATAGCCGCCCTGCTCGCGATTGGCAACGAATTACTCAACGGCGATATACGGGATAAGAACCTCTTCACATTGAGCCGACGCCTGACCCGCTTGGGTTTTCGCGTGCAACAGGCTATCCTCGCGCGTGATGAACCCGACGCTATCGCCGAGGCAATGCACATCCTGCTTTCCCGCCCCATCGATCTCCTCATCTGTAGCGGCGGCCTCGGCCCCACCGATGACGATCTCACATTAGCGGCGCTGGCGCAGGCCTTGGATCGCCCGCTGGCATTCGACTCCGATGCTTATCAACACATCGCCGGACACTACGAGCGCCTAATCCGCGAAGAGCGCCTGCATCATCCCAGCCCAGAGGCGACCCGCCGCAAGATGGCGAAGTTGCCCGCCGGCGCAACGCCGCTACCCAATTCGATGGGAACCGCGCCCGGCGTCGCCTTGGAATATCACGGGACTTTGATCTACGCGCTGCCCGGCGTGCCGGAGGAGTTGGAGGCGATCTTCGCGGAGAGCATCGCGCCGAAATTGCAGGCGCGCTTCGAGACGGCAGCGTGGGCAGAGCGCGCTTTCTTCGTCCACTGCGACGATGAGGCGACCTTAGCCCCGATCTTACACGAGGTCTCAGAAGCGCACGCCGAAGTCTACATCAAGTCGCTGGCCCGTCCCTTTTTCAGCGCGGGATCGCATCGCCTGAAGGTCTTGGTGATGACCCACGGCGAGGATGCATCGCAAGCGCATACCCACGTCGCGCACACCTGCGCCGATCTCCAGGCGGCCCTTCAGCGCGCCGGCTTTGACTTCGAACCCATCACACCGGACGAGGAAACAACCACACCACGAGCTATGTAAGTCCGAATTAAAGAACTTTCAACTTGTAACTTTCAACTTTCAACTATTCATGAAGGAGGCGCAGCAATGACATTGGAGCTAAAAACCGTTCGCATCGAAAAACCCGAAGCGATCAACCTCGTCTTAGGGCAATCGCACTTTATCAAGACGGTGGAGGATATCCACGAGGCGCTGGTGACGGCAGTGCCCGGCATCAAATTCGGCCTCGCGTTCTGTGAATCCTCCGGCAAGGCGCTGGTGCGCTGGACAGGCACCGACGATGACATGATCGAGACGGCTAAGCAGAACGCGCTCGCGCTGAGCGCCGGCCATAGCTTCATCCTCTTCTTAGGCGAGGGCTTCTACCCCATCAACATCCTGCAGGCGGTGAAGCGCGTGCCGGAGGTCGTACATATCTTCTGCGCGACGGCCAACCCCGTCGAGGTCATCATCGCGGAAACCGAACAAGGGCGCGGCATCTTGGGCGTCATCGACGGCATATCTACCCAGGGCATCGAGGGCGAGGAGGACATCGCCTGGCGCAAGGATTTCCTGCGCACCATCGGATACAAGCTGTAAGCTCCATGGACAGCACCCTTGCGAAGGTTAATTGAGCGCCTGTGAGCTAAGTTGTCTTTCGTCGTACAAGCGTGCCTTAGCTTCAAATTCTATGCACCGGACACTTCTTAGCTCACGGATAAACACGGATTAACGCAGATATTTCTTTGATTTTTATATTGCAGGAAGTGCCATTCCGGGAATGTAAGGATTAAAATTCAGCCTTAAACTCGTCCAAATGGACGTGAGCGGTAAAACGCGCACCAAGATGGGGAATTTCTCCGTCGAAAGATCTAAAAAATCTGTGCGATCCGTGAAAATCCGTGAGCTGTTTTCAAAAAGTGTCCGGTAGCTAGCTTCAAATTCTTAAGTATGCTAATTTCGCAAGGGATGGTGATCCTTCCAGGTGAACTGGCTAGGAAACTGGACAGATGCAATGGCTCGACGTCGTCGCCCAAGACCCCGTACCGTGGTTGCTCGATCCCAAAAACCCCTCAGTGCGGCTCCTGACGCTGCGCCACATCTTCGAAAAGCCGGAGGAGGCCCTGGCGGCCGAAAAAAACCGCCTGCTTGCCTGGGAACCGGTCCAATCGCTCAAATACCACTGGAATGCGGTCAATTTCTGGGGGCGGGCGTATGATCCCTATTACGGCGGATCAATGGGGAACTTCGGCACGCTCTACACGCTGACTCAATGGGGCGCGCCAAAGTTCCCCGAAGTTGAGCCGGCATGCGAGAATTTGCTCACGCGGGGGCGCAGCAGCGATGGGCGCTTTTCGCCGGGGGAATCTTTGGCTGCGCCGTGGATTTGCTACACCGGCATCGCCCTGCAAGTGATGGCGCACTTTGGCCTGGGCAACGATCTGCGCGTGCGCTCCGCGCAGGCCGCGCTGCTACAGGCAATCCTATTCCGTCCCGAATTGCTGGATTGCCCCATCGCGGGCGGCGGCTGTCGCGCGGGGCTGGTGAAGGCGCTGGGCGCGCTGATCAACATCCCCGCCTTGGAGCGGAGCAGCGATGAAAACGAAGCGATTGCGGTGCTGTGTGAGCGGCTGCTCAACGCCCCCTATGATTTCGAGGGGCAGGACGCCGAATGGCTCGCCCTGGGCATGCCCCGCTATTACAACACCGATCTTTCAGAGTTATGTCACATTATCGCTCAATCCCCATACCGCACTCATCACCGCTTCCGCGATCTGCTGGGCCGTCTAATTGATCTCCAGACCGCGATGGGGCGCTGGCGCAAGCGCCGTGCGACGCCGGCCTTCTCCAACGAACGGCTCTCCCATCCGAGCCGTTGGCTGACCTTTGAAGCTACCCACACGCTGATGTTAGCTTATGGAGGCAATACCTATGCGCCCTGAAGCTCAAGGCGCGCAAGCCCCGCGTTATCAGATCATCCCGCGCGCGCTGATCTTCCTCACCCGCCCAGATGAAGTACTGCTCCTGCGGGGCGCCGAGGACAAACGGCTCTGGGCGGGGAAGTACAACGGCTTAGGCGGCCACATCGAGCCGGGCGAGACGCCGCGTCAGGCCGCCGCGCGCGAGCTACAAGAAGAAGCCGGGCTGCTCGCGCCCGACCTCAACCTGCGCGCCATCATCCACGTGACGATGCCCGAACCGCCCGGCGTGATGCTCTTCGTCTTCGTGGCGCCCGCGCCCGCCAACGCAATCCTTGCCCCTTCGGAGGAGGGTACGCCCATCTGGGTGCGCCGCGACGCGCTGGCGACCCTCCCCCTCGTCGACGATCTCCCTGAATTGCTGCCGCGCGTGCTCTCCCCCGGCCCGCTGATCTTCGGGCGCTATTTGCTCACCGACGAGGAGATGGAAATCACCTTTGAATAAAATCGGATCTTTTGGATTTCGCCGGACACCTCCCCGGGACGCCCTAAAAGTAGCAAAGATTTGCGCGTTTGTGAGGATCACAGACCTTTTTGAGCGTCGTTACGGGTTTCGGGTGGGGATAGTACAATTGCACCCGGCGAATTCCTGAAGAACCATAAAATCTCTAGGCCTCGTCAACGCCCGCCTCAAGCCCGGCCTGCATCTGCTCCAATATCCCGCGCAGATCAGACGCCAGCCGCGTTTGCTCCAGCGACTCCTGTATGGCCGCGCCCAACTCCGCCGCGAGCTGCGGATGTTCCTGAACCAACCACGTAACTAACATCGCCAGCGCAGTCTCCACCTCATCCTCCGGCGGATGGAGGGGCCGCAAATCTCCCAGCGCCAACTTCGCGCCACAGCCTGGACATCTCCCTTCCGAAAGCTCCTTAATGGGATAACCACACACGTGTCGGTATTGCCATTTATCTGCCATCGTCAGACACTCCTTATTTAAGATTGAGAGAATTCCACAAATTAAAACCTTCCAAAAACCTAGAGGTTTATCGTATACAAGCAAGATTTTATGTCTCTACCGGAAAGTTTATTTTTCTGTAAATGCCTTACCTGAATTTATCTGCTCTGATCATTCTGGAGGATTGAACGTCGGCTACGATTTTAGTCTATCTGTGTGCGACCGAGAGTCAACGCCCACGCCTCCTCCGCGGCGATTCCGCGCAGCGCCATAGGGAAGTGGCCGTGCAAGGGCGAGGCCTGCGCTCCCACACGCACGCCCCAGGTCAATAGCCAAGCGATAGGTTTCCCCGGCCCACTAAGGGCCGCCGCCCGCTGCAACTCCTGCACGCCGCCGGGATCCCAGCCGCCGAAGAACGCTGTGAGGAAGCTATAAGTGGGCAGGGTAAAGAGCAACACGCCCAACGCGATAAGATAGCTCCGCGCTGGAGAAAAGGGCAAGGCGCGCAAGTACAGATCATCAATGGTGCGCAGCAGATTATAGAGCAGTACCGCCGCCCCGGCCGGCGCAATCCACGTTTGCCAGATCACGAGGCGGGGACGCCAGATATAGCGGCGGATCAGGAGCCAACTTACCGCGCCTCGGATCAGCAGCACGACGAACATCGCGAGCACCCGACTCCAAATCCCCCACGAGGCGGTCAACACGATGATCAGGCCCAAGGTGAGCGCCTCGGCGCCAATCTGCACCACCGACTTGAGCAGCGGATAGCCCGTCGCCTCCCATACACGATCCGCGCCCCAAATGATCCCTTGCAGAGCGCCCCAGAGCAGCACCGGCCCCAGCAGGCCGACGGCCTCCTCACTTGGCTCGCCGAATCCCCGCAGAATAAGCGTCTCGCCCAAGGCGCTGAGCAGCGCCAGAAGATAAAATCCCATCCACAGGCCGTAATGCAGGCCCTCGCTGGCGTAATAGCGCGCGAGCGTCTGGTAGCCCTGGACGTGCGCTTCAGCGATGGCCGGCGTCAGGCCGGCATAGAGGCCTTGCGCCAACACCTCGTAGGCGAGCAGGAGCATCCACGGCGAGGGCGCGACCGCATCAGAGGGCAAAATCTGCGGAAGCGCGATCCAGCTCAGGGCCGAGGCCAACGTCCCCAGAGTCAATCGCGCGCCAAAGTTCAACAGGCGCTTCAACACCTCGCGATCGAAGGCCGGGAGCAAGAGCGCGCGCGGCGCGTAGCCCAGCTTCCGATAGAGCCACAATCCCACCGCAAAGCCAAGCCATTCCGAAAGGTAAATGCCTAAGCTCAGGCCCAAAACTCCGCCCAGCGCATCACTCAACACGAGATCGAGCGCGCCCCACCGCCGCCCGACTAAGATCAATGCGCTCTGGATCACAAGCGGGCTGACCACCGTCACGAGCGTGAGGATCTGCGCGTAATCCAATCGCTGGTTGGCGCGAAAGAAGAGGTGAAAAATGCGCAGGAAGCCGGGAAATTGCAATATCGCGCGGAAGACAAAGTAGAAGGAAAGATGCGCCAGCGCCGTGTTAGGAAAGACCAGCGCCGAGAGCAACCCGATGATGCTCAATTGCAGCGCGCCGCTGATCATCTGCCACCAGAGGTAGGCCTGAAAATACCGAAACGCCTGCTCTGGCCGGCGCCCGCGGGCGGCGGCGAAGTAGCGCACCGCCGCGGTCCCCGTCCGCACATCAAAAAGAATCGCCACAATCGTGAGCCACCGAACCACCTGATCCCAAAATCGGAGCGTCTGGGGCCAGGGGAGCAGCCATTGCGGAAGCGCGAACTCGTGATAGGCCAGTAGCGGCAGGAAGATCAAGCTCCCGACGCCGAACAGGGTGAAGAACCCGGCCAAAGGACGATGAAAGCCCACGGAGTGCCAACTTGTCGCCTCAGCGGATGCTTCAGAAGGCTCAGCAGATTCAGCAGAGCGGAGCGCACGGATGCGGAGCGTGGTCAGGGCCTCTGGATGCAAAAAAAGTCGGCGGCGCGCGAGGAAAAAGATGCCCCAGGTGAGCAACAAAAGCGCCCCCGATCCCCCGGCAAGGCCCAAGCGCAGCCGCCCTTTGGGGACAGGCGCATAAGAGTAGTTGCCAAAGGAGAAAATCCGGGGCGTTTGCGCCGCCTCAGCGATAAGGCGGTAGATAAAGTAATCGAAATAAGGCCAGTTGAGCCACGCGGCATTGCTTTCGTGGCCGAGCCAGCCGCTCACGAAGAACGCTTGACGTTCCTCTTGGCCGCGCAGCCGTTGCAAAAACGGCTCGTTGGCCGTGGTCGTGACGATGGGGCGCAGCAAGTTGGGATTGGAGATCACCGTTCGGGCGTGGATGGCCGGCGCGGATCGCCAGTTGATGCTCTCTCGGAGCGGATCATACGCCTCCGCTGGACGCAGCTCCCTGGTCGCCTCCATCCGCGCCATTCCAAAGGTACTCACGCCCAAGAGCGCGTTCAGTTCGGCGATATCCTCCGGAAAATCCGGCCCGACAAAGAGCACCAAGCCGAGATCGCCGCTCTTAATTTCCCGGCCGAAGTCCCGCAGCGTCTCGTGCGTGAGCGGGGCGTTGTTGAGCACCAACACCTGCGCCAACTCCGGCTGATCCACCCGGACGATGTACGGCGCATTCAGCCGAATCGCCTCGGCGATCTGATCCTCTGGCCCAACATAATAGACTCCCACCGCGCTGGTGGGAGTCTGGGCCAAGACAAGGGCGCCATACCCCAGCCCGATGAGCAAGGCGGTGAGGATCGGCCACCGCCACGGTCGCCAATTCATAGCCCTCCTGGTGTGAGCATCAACGCGCGCCCGTGGGCCGCAGCCCTACACATCCGGCGCGACCTCTTCATCGCGCCCCTCCTGCTTCTCACGTTTCTCCTTCATCGTGAATTGCTCTTTCAACAGCGGCAGATCATCGGGGCTGTTCAACCCAAACTGCTGTAAAAATTCGAAGGTGATGCCGTAGAGGATAGGACGCCCCAAGCTATCGGCGCGCCCTTGCTTCTCAACCAGGCCGGCCAACGACAGCGTCCGAATCACGCTGTCAGAGCTGACGCCGCGAATAGACTCGATCTGCGGGCGGGTGACGGGCTGCGCATAGGCGATGATCGCCAGCGTCTCCAGCGCGGCCTGCGAGAGACTGAGGTTCACATCCAGCCCCAGCAGCTTCTCGATGTAGGGCGCGGCCTCCGGCGCGGAGACGATCTGCAAGCGCCCGCGATGACGCTGCAAGCGCAGGCCGCGATCCGCCAGATGCGCCGATAGCTCCTTGAGCGCCGCCTCGACCTCCTCCAAGGAAAGATCTAACACATCCGCCAACGCTTGCGACGCCACCGGCTGCGGGGAGGCGAAGATCAACGCCTCCAACATCGCATCCGACGTTAACTCGGCTCCCGCCGATGCCGCCGCCGGTGTCTCTGGGGTCTTGGCTTCTTCAGATGGAGATAAGGGGTTAGATGGATTAGATGGGTTAGATGGGTTAGATGGGTTAGATGTAGCGTTCACGCAGCCTGCTCGTCCTTTTTCTCCTCTTCGGAGCTTGGCCCGACCCAATCCGGCGTCGATTCAAACTCAGCAGGTTGCTTCTCAGGTTCTGGCCGAGGTTGCGGCTCAGGCCGAGTGACGGGCAGCTTTCCTGTCGGCTTAGCCACTTTAATGCGGACCTCTGGCTTGCCGTGAACCTGCAATCCCAAGTCATCGGCCAGCACCGATTGCACCACACTCATCAATTCCCCCGCCCGTTCGGGCACGTTGACGCCGGCGGAGACTTCGACATCCACCGTCGCCTGCACCTTATCGCGCTTGGCGTTCACCCGCGGGTCAACTTCCAAGACGCCCGGCAGCGGGTCTAGTTTGTACTTAAGCTGCTGGATGATGCTGTCGGTCTCAATCGTGGCCATCCCGCCGCGCACTTGCTGCACGCGGATGTAGCTCTTGCGCTTGGGACGTAATTCCAAATAGAGTATCAGGAGCGCGATGATGTCGAAGATCAACGCGCCGGCGATCCCGCCCGCGAGACGCCAGCCGGGTTGGAGCCGCCCAAAATAGTTACCCCAATCCCCTAACCAGCCGCCCACATCCACTAAAATGATATGGGGGATGACGGCGGTGGCCGTGACCAGGACGATCAGAATCAAAAACGTCAGCACTACAACGATGCGATTAAAAATGTTCATTGATTACCTCCTCAGGTTTTAGGTGGATACAATTAACTTGATTTGACGAACAAAAGTTTCACTTACTCCGGATGGGATAGTGAGAAATATTTCTCACTATCCCAGGCCTACTCCGCGCCGTAATGCACGCGGCGATAGCTTGCAGGGGATGCGCCCCACGGGATAGTCGCGTCCAGTCCCATCTTCGATGTGCGCGCCTTTTGACCCGGCGCCTGGCGCGCGGAGGGATCGAGGCTGGAGCTAGGCTGGTCATGATAAATGAAGAGATCGTCTTGCGCCTGGAAGCGCGTCGCGATGGCCCAGGCGACGTCCTGCGCGGCGTAGAGATCGACGTCCGTATCGACAACGACGACGTGTTTGAGCGACTTGTGGCCGCGAAACGCCGCCTCGATGGCGCGTTGACCGTCGTCGGGGCCGCGCTTCTCGATCTGCACGACGGCGTGGAGCCACGAACAACCCCCCGGCGTGATGTAGACGCCCGTACATCGGGCGACCTGGCTCACCTCCGCGAAGATCGTCGGCTCGCGCGGCATCCCCATCAGATTCTTGTGCTCCATGCCGGCGGGCAGCAGCGCGTGGAAAATAGGATCGCGCCGGTGGGTGATCGCTGTGACGCGGAAGATGGGCTGGCGACGCGCGCCGTCCATCGTGCCCGTGAGATCCGGGAAGGGGCCTTCGACGGCGAATTCGTGGGTCAGGATGCCCTCCAGCACCAGTTCAGCCTCGGCGGGGATCTCCAGCGGCTGCGTGCGACAGCGCACCGTCGGTGTGTCCGCCAGCGCCTGCGCGATAGCCAGCTCATCCACGCTCTTGGGCGGCGACATCGCGGCGGCCAGCAAAATGTGCGGCGGCGTCCCGATGCAAACCGCCATCGGGAGACCTGCCCCCGGGTCGGTTTTCTGCCACGCCGTGTGCGTGCCGCGTCCCTCCACAATGCGCCCGACGAGCCGCTCGTGATCTAAGCGCATCAGGCGATGGAAGGAGAGATTACGCCCCAGCCCCGGGTCGTGGATCACGGCCACACCGGCCGTGATGTACGGGCCGCCGTCCTCCGGGTGATAGCGCGGGATCGGCACGCGGATCAGATCCACCTCCGGCTCGATCACCTCCTGGCACGGGGCTGTTTCTATCTCCCCCGCCATCGGGGCCGCCGTCGGCCGGGGATGCGCGAGCGCATCGGCCATGCGCGGCGTCAGCTCGGCGACCTCACAGCCCAGCGCGCGAGCGAAGTGCGTCCGCCGCGCGACGTAACCCGACGCGAGTCGCCATCCCGGAAAACCAACCAGGTGATCGAAGAGCAGCGCGTCGTCATGCTCCGCCACAATCTGCGCCACCTCAAACGTCGGATCTACCGGGCGGGCGACCCGCCGAATTTCGTCATCGGTTTCTAATTGCGTTAAAAAGGTTCGTAAGTTCATAGTGGGATGACATCCCCGCCTCTCTCATCCATTATCCTTCATTACTATCTAGTGGCTAGTAGCTAGTAGCTACTAGCCACTAGCCACTGGTTTCTGGTTTCTGATCATCAACCTTAAGTATAGCATAAAAGATGGCAGAGAGACAATTATTAAATAGAACCATCGTTTTATACTCTATTTGGGAGCGACGGCTGATCGTCGGGAAGCATCCCGGCGCGCCCCGCGCCAAGGATTGAAATCCCCGGCTACTAAGCGTAAGTCAACTAAAGTCGACTCGATTTCCACGTGGATTTCTGTCTTTCAGTCGGTCTTCAGCCGACTTCAGCTTTTAGCCCGCGATTCATCTGCAGGCCCAGGCGGCGCAAGTTCATCTTTTCCTACGATCAAGCATCACACCCTACTCTGTTTCAGCGACTGGAATTTTTTGAGGTTCATGGTATAGTATGTAACTGCCGCGGCAAGGCACGAGAATGCTGACATAGGTTAAGTTTTATAGGCATTTTCCAACACATAAGGAGCTTCAAAGAAGTATGGGACGTTATACAGGCCCGAAAAACAAATTATCACGACGTGAAGGCGTTGATCTTTTCGGCAATGGCGGCGAAAGTCTCCAACGACGGCTGGATCAGCCGCCGGGGATGCACGGTCGTTATTGGCGTCGGCGCCGTCAGAGTGCTTACGAGCAACAGCTTCGCGAGAAGCAGAAGGTGAAGCGGATGTATGGCATGCGCGAAAAGCAATTCCGCCGCTTCTTCCGCATGGCCGAGCGCGCCGAAGGTCTTACCGGCGAAGCGCTGCTCAAGCTGATCGAGCGCCGCTTGGACAATGTGGTCTATCGCTTGGGATGGGCGCGGACACGCCCGCAGGCCCGCCAATTTGTGACCCACGGTCACATCCAGGTGGATGGCCGGCGCGTGAATATCCCCTCCTATGTCGTCGATCCAGAGCAGGTGATTTCCCTGAAGAACAGGATTATGAAGTCGCCCGATGTCCAAGAGCTGCTGGATGGCGGTCGCCCGGTGCCAGCATGGCTTCAGGCCGATGGCGGCGTGGGGCGCGTTCTTCGCGAACCGGACCGAGAAGAAATCGACGCAGTGATCGACGAGCAGATGATCGTGGAGTTCTATTCGCGATAATCCGCACCTCGTCGCAGCCGTATCAAAACGACGTAACATCACGGGAGGTTGTTCTACTTAGAACGACCTCCTTTTTTTTACCTAACCCTTGCGAAATTACATAAAGTTCTTGACCCGCGAGAGTCGTGTGTGGCCAGGAGATGGCGCCATTGACATGCGATGGCTTAACCTTCGCAAGGTTAGCAGGCAACCGGTTTGAATTGCACCTCAAGCATTACATGGTATCCTTGACATATTGGACGTTGGATTCTACCCGCGATATATTCAAAACTTAGGAAGTGAGACGTAGACATCTATGACGAAGCCGTTGATTGTGTTGACCAATGATGACGGCATCTATTCCAAGGGATTGGATGCCGCCGCCCTGGCCCTGGCCCCGTTGGGCGAGGTGCTGATCGTAGCGCCAGATCGCCAGTGGTCCGGCGCTGGGCGCTCGATGCCCCAGGAAGTGACGGGGAAGCTGAAACAACACCTGCATCGCATCCCAGATACTGAGATCGTCGCCTATGGCGTCGATGCATCGCCCGCGCTCTGTGTCGATCACGCGATCTTAGAAATCGCGCCGCGAACGCCCGACCTCGTTGTCTCCGGCATCAACTTTGGCGAAAACCTCAGCACCGAGGTCACGATCTCCGGCACGGTAGGCGCGGCGTTGGAGGCCGCCTCCTTCGGCATTCCCGCGCTGGCCGTCTCGCTGGAGATGCCCATCACGGAGCAGATGAGCAACCAGGTAGAGAAGGACTTCGCAGCGGCGCAGGCGTTCACCGCGCGATTCGCGCGTCAGCTCCTGCGCGGGGTTCTGCCCTACGATACGCACATCCTCAACATTAACGTGCCCATCACCGCGACGCCAGAAACGCCCTGGCGCTTGACGCGCCTCGCGCGCCATCGCTACTATCACCCCCTCCCTCCGGATCGCGACAACGGCGCCGGACGCCCCGGTTACAGACTCCTGCACGACCCCTCCATCACCGACCCCGATTCCGACATCCGCGCGCTAAGCATCGACCGGGTCGTCTCCGTCACGCCCCTTTCTATGGATATGACGGCGCGCACAGATTTCGGCTCGATAGAAGAGTTTTTGCATCAGACGCCTGATCAGGAACCCTTGCAAAGGGTCACATGAACTTTGGTGCACAGATCAACCTATTCGCTGCACCTGATAGGCGCTATTTGAGGTCACTTGCGCCACCTTCGCGAAGTTAGGTCTAAAAGTATGAAACGATACAGCCAAGTTTTCCGCTTTCAAGAAGGCAAGAAAAGCGAGCCGCCCTCGCCAGAGGCGGTGGTCGCGCTGCCGCCGCCGGGCATTGCGCCGGCGGCGGGCGAGCAACTCGCCATCCTGGTGAACCTCTTCCCTTTCGTGCCACACCGCAGCCGCGAGATCCGCGCGTTGACCGAGGGCGCCTATTGGAGTTCCTCGGGCAGCATCGTGGCGCGCCTGCGACGCGCCTTGGCTGCCGCCAACCGTCATCTGGTGCTGAGTAACCGCGAGGCCGAGACGGGGCAGAAGATCTCTGGCAGCCTCACCTGCGCCGTCTTCGCCGGCGAGGAGCTTTTTCTGGGCCACGTCGGGCCGGCGCACACTTTTGTCGCGCCCCGTCATCGCGAGCTGATCTTCTATCCGCAACGGGATCGCCTGCTGATACCGCTCGGCGGCGCTCTGCCGCCCGTCATCCACATTGATTACACCACGCTGACGGAAGCGACCACAGTGATGTTGGCCACGCGCGCCATCGCGGAGGCCCAATCGCGTGACCGCTGGCAGAACCTCTTGATCGATCCCGACATTGAGGAGCTGGCGGCGCAGGTCAAGGCGACGGCGGCGGAGAGCAATTCCTCCGGGAGCCTGGTGATTGTGCGGATGTTGAGCGACGCGCAGGCGGCGGCGCTCTCGCTGCCGGATCCGCGTCGCGGCATGCAGCTTTTCCATAAGCAGGTGAAACCGGCGCCTCCAATGGCTACGCGGATCCCCCCGGCGGAGACTCCCCCCCCACCGGCCACGACGGCGGCGGCAGATGCGGACTCAGAGGCATCCTCGCCTACATCATCCCCCGGCCCGAAGTTAGTGCCTGCATTCCTGCAACCCCGCCCCTCCAAACACGGGCACGCGCAGACATCCATCATCCCCACACCTGAGATCGACGGAAGAGAAGATGAGGAGAAGATCGAGCCGGAGAAACCACCGGCAAGGGCGCCAATCCCGACGGTGAAGGTTCCAGCGGCTGTCTCACCGGACGTATCAAGCCTCGAATCGCCTCAGAGCGAGCCGCCGAGCGAGATAGGCGAGGAGACAGAAGCGCCCGAGCCGGAAAAGCAGCGCTTACGTCTCAGCCTACCGACGATCCCCTGGACCGCCTGGCGCGCGCGCTTATCCCGGCTCTCCTGGCCCCCATTTAAGCGCGAGCGCAGAGCGCCCCGCGTTAGTCTACAGACCCGGCTCAAGCGCGCGGGGCAGATCCTGCTCCCCGGCGAGTTGACCGATCTCCCCCCGACCCAACACCGAGCGACGCCCCCCGAGCGCACGTCGATGATGTCGGGCGTGGCGCTGGGGCTGCTGCTGCTGGTCGCCGCGATCACCGCGACGATTTACCTCCAATTCGGCGGGGAGGCGCGCGCGCAGGAGATGCTGGAGCAAGCGCAGGAGGTGCGGGAGGAGGTCTACAACAACCAGCAGGAAGCGGAGTGGCGGCGCTTGTTGCAACTTTCCGAGCAGATCATCACCCTCGATCCCCAAAATACCACGGCCAAGCAACTCCGCGATGAGGCGATCACGGCCATCGATTCGATGCAAAATGCCGCCGTGCTGAAGACGCAACGACTGCTCAACTTAGGCACGGCGCCCGTCCCCCGTCGCTTGCTGGCAGCCAATGGCTGGATTTACATCCTCAACACCGCGACCGACGAGGTCATCGGCCTGGAACTGACGCCGGAAGGCACAGCTCCGATTGCCGAGGCGCCGACGACAATCCTCAAGCGAGGGCAGACTTTCTATGGCGAGCCAGTGGAGCATCTGGTCGATCTCGCGTGGACGCCGCCCGGCCCCAACTTCCGGGATGGCGCAATCTTCATCTATAGCGAGCGCGGCACCCTCTACTTCTACGAGCCGACGCTGGGACCAAACAGCATCACGCAACAGCACATCCAGGGCGAGTTGGGGCCAGGCGCGGTCACGCTGATGGAGACCTACGGCGAGAAGATCTACCTCGTCCAGCGGCAGGAAAATCAGATCCTGACCTACGAACCGATCAATGGCATCTATGACGCGCCGCGCGGCTACTTTGCACCGGAGATCGCGCCCCATCTTCAGGAGACGTTGGACATCACCATCGATGGCCGCGTTTATCTCTTGATGGGCGACGGGCGCGTACTGGCCTATTTCGACGGCACGCCCGATCCCTCCTTCGAGATCAGAAATCTGCCGGATATTAAATTCCAGCCCATCGTGATAGCGACCGAAGAGAAGCCCTCTCAAGACACAATTTATTTGGGCGATGCGCAAAATGAGCGCATCATCGTGCTGAACAAGCGCGGGGAATTCTTACATCAGTTCCGCCTCCCCGGCGAGGAACTGGCGCGCTTGGAGGCCATCGCGGTGAGTGAACAGCCGCCCGTGCTGTACATCTTAGCCAAAAATCAGCTCTACGCGGCGCCCATCCCCGAATTTGTCAGTCAGTAACGAGACCGATAGCGACAGGAGGCCCCCAATGGCACAGTCCCAGACGATCCGCACCTTCATTGCGTTGCCGCTCTCAGAGGAGATCACCCGGCAATTGGGCGAGATTCAGAGCGTGTTGAGCCGCCGTTGCCCGCATCGCAGCGTCCGCTGGGTCGAGCCGGAGCGCATTCACCTCACGCTCTTCTTCTTGGGGGATATTGTGCTGGCGTTGCGACCCCAGGTCGAGGAGGCGCTGGGGGTGGTCGCGCGCAACGTGGCGCCGTTCACCTTCGAGGCGGCGGGGCTGGGGGCCTTCCCTCGCATGAGCCGCCCGCGCGTGCTGTGGGTCGGCATCGAAGATCCGACCCGGCGCCTAGCGCTTCTGCATCAAGCCGTCAACGACGCGATGGAAGCGGTAGGCTTCGAGCGGGAGACCCGTCCATTCTCACCGCACTTGACTTTGGGGCGCGTGCGACGGGGAGCTTCGCGGCGCGATGTCCAGCAGGTCGGCGAAATCGTCCAGGAAACCGAGGTGGGGCGCCTGGGCGAGGCGCCGGTCTCGGAGATGATCTTCTTCCGCAGCATCCTCAAATCAACGGGGGCGGAGTACATCATCCTGAAGACCTTCGCCCTAGGCGGATAACGACGTCCCCAGCATCGCGCCGTAGACCTCCAAGGTCTGGCGCGCGGTCTTCTCCCAGGTGAAGGTCGCCGCCTGGCGCCGTCCGGCGGCGCGCAAAGCCTCTCGCAATGCCTCGTCGCGCGCGATGCGCTCGTAGGCCGCCGCCATCGTCGCCGGATCATCGGGATCGATGAGCAGACCAGCATCCCCCACCACCTCCGGCAGGCTGGCCCGATCCGCCACCACCGTCGGCGTGCCGCAGTGCATCGCCTCCAGGGCGGGCAGGCCAAACCCCTCGTAGAATGAGGGCATCGTCAGGAGCAGCGCGCCGTTCATCAGCGCCACCAGATCGTCTAAGGGCACGCGCTCGATGAAATGCACCCAGCGCTCCAGCCCCAGGCGCTGCACACGCTCGAAGATCTCATCGTAGAGCCAGCCGGGACGCCCGGCGATGACCAACTCCCGCTTTTCCCCACGCCCGTGGAGTAAGGAGAGCGCCTCCAGCAGCCCGGCCAGGTTCTTGCGCGGCTCCCACGTCCCCACGAAGAGCAAGTAGCCTGGCGTGAGGTCATAGCGGGCGAGCGCGGCGCGCATCTCTTCCTCCGGCAGGGGCCGGAAGCACGTCGGATCGGTGGCCAGGTGCGTGACTGTAATACGCTCGGCGGGGACGCCTAACATCGTCTCCAGATCACGCTGCGAGGCATACGAATCGACTAGAATGGCATCCGCGTGATCGACGGCCCATCCGATTTGCTCATTGTAGTAGCGCCGCGCATCGGCGGTGAGGTACTGCGGATAGTGAAAGAAGTTCAGGTCGTGCACGGTGATCACGTGATGGCGCGCGCCGCGTTGGGGCGGGATGAAATCGGGCGTGTGGAGCAAGTCCAGGCCCAGCGGCCACAGCTCGGCGCTCAGGAGCCAGCGCTCCAGCCGGTGATGGGGCGGCGTCCACGCGCGATGCACGCGCGCGCCAGGCGCGTCCGGCAGCGCCGTCTCCTGCCGATGGGGGATGAGCGTCAGCGTCCCCGGCGGCAGCAGACGGGCCATCTCCTGCGCCAGGCGGCGCGCGTAATAGGCAATTCCGCCGGGAGAATAAGCGTGCAACCGTAAATCGATGCCGATGTGCATAGGGCAACCCGTAAAATTTGTGGATAATGAACCATTTTCTTAACGGCAGTGTACCACACCGATCGAATTTTGGAAGCGCGGACGCCTTACACGCGACTACACCGGGCCGCCATCCTGAATTTTGGTGGTTGCATTCTTTTTGAAGCATGGTATTATAACGCTAAGCCTGCCGTGTTCGTAAGGCCAACATGGAGTTTTGAGCCAACATGTTATATAAAGGGAGCCGTAGTCCAGTGGTGGTGAAGCGATAGCCCTCGAGGCAAGGCCGAACTGCCCGGCGGGTGCCCACCTGAGAGATCAGGGTCAAAACCTGTGGCAGACGGCACGGCGGGTGAGGACTCATAAAAAACACGCTCAGCATCGAGCGTGTTTTTTGCTTTTAGGGAGGGTCTACCTCAGATGCAAGGCGCTTCCTAACCTTGCTCACCTCCTCAACATGGCAAATGGCGT
>JBKHCQ010000028.1:0-17076 GCA_046541755.1 Anaerolineales bacterium
GACGTCAAGCCTCAGCGCGTTCAATCGCAGGATATTTCGACGCGGCGCACCAATCGGCCCAATGCGCAGCAGTGCGAGCAAACGGCGGTAGGGGATCGCGCATTGGTAGTAATCCAAGAGCATCGCAACACAAGCTGCTAGACAATCTACAGCTTGACGTTGCTTATAGTGTGGCGCCGGCAGGGGCGGTATGTTCGGCAACGAGTCGTTCTGCATGACGGGTGATGTCCTCAATCAGGTCAGGGGTAATGGTCAATTGGCCGGTCTCCACATCTACATCAATGGCGCCGACTTCGTCCAGAGGGCCGGTGGTGGGCAATGCCAAAACAAGAGGCACACGCCAACACATCCGTTGCGCGAGGAGCAGCGTCGGCTCACCGGCGCGCAGCAAGTAGCTGATCTCGTTAGCGGCAAATCGCCCCGCCAATCGACGCGCGGCCTCGGCGGAATAGCGCATCTCCGCCGCGACTTCAATGGTCACGGAGACCTTTCCCATTTGAGGCAAACTCTCGACACTGGCTTCCATAAGCAACTCCTTGTGTACTACCTTACTCTGATTGTAACACACCTCTGGGCGACCTGCAATAGCTTTTGGAGCTATCTTCGCACGCGACGCAGCGCCCCTCGAATGGCGCGCATATCGCGCTCCAGGAGGCGCGCCAGCGGTTCCGGCGGCAGATGTTCGAGCAGCGGCCACGGTTCGCGGCCCGAGCCGCGCAGGACGGCGTTGGCCGCCGCGATGCCCGTGACGCACGCGCGCTCCAGGTAGAGTGCGGGCGTGGGGTGGCGGACCCAATCGCCGCAGCAGAAGAGGCCGGGCCACGGCGTCTCGATGCCCAAGTGATCGTCGGCGGCGCCGAACTTGGAGAGCGTGTGCGTCGGGTCGTTGCGGCGCAGCGTGGCGTGCAGCCGATGGCCGCGCAATTCCGGGTAGGCGCGCTCGATATCCTGGGCCGCGTGCGCCAGTAAGGCCGCGTCGGGGCGCTCCAGCCACGCCTGCGGCCCGTAAATATGGCTCTCGATGGCGCTGCCGCCCGTCGCGCGATGCCAGCGCACAAAGGGGTCTTGCAGGCGGTGCAGCCAGAAGAAGTTGTCCAGGATAAAATCCCCGCTGAAGATGCCAGCCTCCGCGCCGGGACGCGGCGCGCGATCAAACCAGAGGCGGACGATGCCGATGGGGACGCCCGTGGGCCAGCGTAGATCGGCGGCGCGCGCGGCGGTGTCCTGGCTCTCGCGCAACAGATCGCGATTGTGGGGCGCGTCGGCGGCCAGGATGACGCGGCGCGCGGTCGCCTCTTGCACCTCGCCCGCCTGGCTCTCCCACGTGACGCGCCACCCTTCATCCGCGCGCGTCAGGCGCGTGACCCTCGCATCCCGCCGAATTTGCCCGCCCAGCGCGGCGATGCGCGCTGCCCACGGCGCGATCAGCGCGCTGCCGCTATCGGCGGGGAAGTAGGAGAAGGCCCACGCATCCCGCCGGAGCAGCGTGTAGAAGCGCAGGAAGGCGATGAAGCCGGCGGCCGGCACGTCGGCGGGATCGGCGGCGCTGCCGTTGCGCGCCAGGCCCGCGAAGAGCGCCTCGAAGCGCGGCGACCAGCCCGCGGTCAGATCGGGCAGCGTCATCCCCTCCAGCGGCTGCGATTCCCGCAGCGGATCGATGGCGAGCGCCACCAGCAGCGTCGTCAGGACGGCAGGGAGCGCCAGTACATCGCGTGGCCGCAGCATCCCCAAAAAACGCGGGCGGATGAGGAAAGCAAGCGCGTGGAAGGGCGCCGGCATCCAACTGTAGCGCAGCGCGTCCCCGATGATGGCGCGCTGCATCCGCCGCCCGCGATAGATCCAGGTCTCCTGTTGCGCGGGCACGAGGACGGGCCGCAATTGGTGGCGGGTCAGCATCGCGTTGAGGTTGCGGTACTGCGACCAGATGCCGTGGACGCCGTGATCCTCCGGGAAGCGCCACGTGCGCCCTGCGTGCGTCACGTCGGTCGTCGGGCCGCCCTGGAGCCGCCCGCCGCAGTACACTGGATCGGCCTCCAGCACCAGCGGCGCGAGGTCGCGCTCGGCCAGGTGCAATGCCGCCGTCAGCCCGGCGACGCCGCCGCCTACGATGATGACTGAATGTGAGGATTGTTTTTCCATTTTAGAGCATATTTGAAAATTTAATTCGGGAACCCTTGCGAAGGTTAACAAGAGCTTTGGTAAACGGGATAGCCTTTTCGTTGCACATGGTACGGATTATTTGAGAGTATTTGCGCAACCTTCGCAAGGTTAGGACTTTAGTTGCCATATTACCCAATGCTGTAGGTGGCCAGTTCGCCGCGCCGCGCGACGGGGTAGCGCAGCCACTCCCAGAGCAGGGCCAGCGGGCGCGCCTGCATCAGCGACGGCTCGACGTAGCATTGCTGGAAGCAGCTCGTGCAGATGAGGGGCGGCGATCCGAAGCGCGCGTGAGCCTGCGCCACCGCCGCGCCCCAGCTTTCGACTTCCAAGAGCGAGCTTGGCTCGCCGCCCTGCTCCGTGCCGCTCCGCTGGATCGGCGGGCAGGGGTAGACGAGCCGCCCATCCGGCTGGATGTGGGCGAAGAGGGTGGGGTAGCACTTAAACGGGATCGCGCGGCGCATCGTGTGCAGGGCCGGGCCGCTCACCAGCAGCGGGAAGCCCTCGCGCTTCAGCGCTATCAACTGGTCGATGAGAGCGTGATAGCGCGCGGAGGTGAGCAGTTCGGAGCGCGGCCAGTTGTTGCGCGCCTGCGGGGAGACGGAGAGCGCGAGCTGATGCGCGGCGCAGAATTCGATCACGCCCTCGACCAATTCTAGCGTCTCCGGCGTGATGACGCAGTTGACGACGAT
The DNA here is from genome assembly GCA_046541755.1 of Anaerolineales bacterium. Lineage (GTDB taxonomy): Bacteria > Chloroflexota > Anaerolineae > B4-G1 > SLSP01 > JAAAOZ01. The sequence goes on from JBKHCQ010000028.1 coordinate 2,850, forward strand.
GCGAAAGCCCTGCTCGGATTGGCGCGGCGCCAACGCGCGGAGATTATCTAAGATCTGCTGGGCCGTACCGGGCGCGCTGCGCATCACGGCATCCCAGGGGGCCGGCGCGACGGCGTCCAGGCTGACGACCAGGCGGTCGATTTGGGGGAGGAGCGCCGGGTGCTCGGCCAGGAGCGCGCCGTTGGTGAGCAGCGTCACGCCGCGAAAGTCCAGGTCGCGCGCGTGGCGCACGAGCGCCTCGATGTGGGGATGGAGCAGCGGCTCTCCGCCGGTGAAGATGATCCGGTCGGCGCCCTCGCGGATGCGCGTCAGCACGACCTTGGCCTGCGCCAGCGAGAGCGGGGCGTCCGCGGCGCTGCGCCGCGCGCCGTAGTGCTCGCAGTAGACGCAATTGAGGTTGCAGCGCTCGGTCACGTGATAGATCGCGACCAGCGGGCGCAGCATCCGCCGCCCGGCCAACAGCTTCACGAGGTTATGGGCGTAGTTGCCGATCAGCCCGGTCATTATGATGATAACCTAAATCAGGCGAAGAGATCGCGGGCGCGGCCGTGATGACGATGATTTTCATGGTGTGTGGCTCCTTGTGGAAAATGAGCGAATGGGCGAATGAGCGAATGGGCGAATGGGCGAATGGGCGAATGAGCGGATGGGCGAATCAGCGGATGGGTGAATCCAAGTTAGATGACTATCTTCGGCGACGCTTCTGGACGACGATCCGCTTTTGATAGATTTTTTGGTTCAGGCGCTTCTCGACGAAGAGTTGCTCGCCCGTCCAGGGGTTCATCTCGGTGTGGTACATCAGGCTGGAATAGGTGGAGGGCGTGGGCGTGAAAATCTGCACCTGTTCAGGATGGATGTGGAGTTCGCGGGCGGCGAATTGGCGGAGGCGATGCATATCGCGCTCCGTGCAGCCGGGGTGCGCGGCGATCAAGTAGTAGGTGAGGAATTGTTTCTTGTGCGCGTCCTGGGTCGCCTTGAAGAAGCGGCGGCGAAACTCCAGCAGATCCTCCGGGCCGGGCTTGCCCATCAGCTCCAGGACGCGCGGGTCGGTGTGCTCCGGCGCGACCTTCAGTTGGCCGGAGACGTGATGGCGCACCAGTTCGTGGAGGTAGGCGTCGCCGTGGCGATTATCGGCCAGGAGCAGATCGTAGCGCAGGCCGGAGGCGACGAAGACCTTCTTCACGCCGGGGATCTGGCGCAGGCGCTGCAACAGTTCTGTCTGCGGGCGGTGATCCACGGGCAACTGCGGGCAGATCTCCGGGAAGATGCAGCGCTTGTGCTCACAACTGCCGTGCTTCAGCTTCTTCTCGCACTCGAAGCCGTACATGTTGGTTGTCGGGCCGCTCACATCGCGGATGTAGCCCTTGAAATCGGGCTGTTGGGCGATCTGCTCGACCTCCTTCACAATCGACTCCTGGCTGCGCCAGCGCACCGTGCGCCCTTCGTGCATCGCGATGGCGCAGAAGTTGCACTCGCCGTAGCAGCCGCGATGCGTCGCCACGGAAGCGCCAATCGTCGCCAGCGCGCGCACCTCGCCCTGGGCCTTGTAGTAGGGATGCGCGTCCCGCTCGAAATCCAAGGCGTAGATGGCGTCCAATTCCTCCTGCGAAAGATAGGGCGCGGGCGGATTTTGGATCAGGTAGCGGGTGTCCTGTCGCTGCGCGAGGCCGCGGGCGGTCTGCGGATCGTTGTTGTGATAGAAGGTGTGGAACATCTCGATGAAGGCGCGTTTGTCCTCGCGGACAGTGGGATAGGTGGGCAACTCGATGTAATCGGGCGGTTTCTCCCGCGAGATGTAACACAGGCCGGGGATTTTCTCGACGCGCTCGCCCATTTTTAGCGCCTCGGCCAGCGCGACGATGGTCTTTTCCGCCATGCCGTAGACGAGCAGCTCGCCCTTGGCATCGAAGAGAATGGAACGGCGCACGCTATCGGCCCAGAAATCGTAGTGGGCGATGCGCCGCAGGCTGGCCTCGAGACCGCCCAGGACGATGGGCGCGGTCTCCTTGAAGAAGCGCTTGATGAGGTTAGTGTAGACGATCACGGCGCGATTGGGCCGGCGATCATTCTCGCCGCCGGGGGTGTAATCGTCCTGGCGGCGGAGCTTTTTGGCAGCGGTGTAGTTGGCGACCATCGAATCGATGCAGCCGCCCGTCACGCCCCAGAAGAGTTCCGGCTCGCCCAGCCGCGCGATGTCCCGATCCGAATGGATGTCGGGCTGCGCGATGATGCCCACGCGGTAGCCGGCGGCCTCCAGCACCTTTCCCACCACGGCCACGCCGATGTAGGAGCTATCGATGTAGGTGTCGCCCGTCACTAAGATGACGTCTAACGCCGTCCAACCTCGCGCGCGCACTTCTTCTGCCGTCGTCGGTAAAAACATAGCACCTCGCAAGATCATTCTCGCCTTCTGGGAAGCTCCATGGTCTCTTTGCAAGCCAATCCCAGCGCCAGCGGAGCTTCCCGGAAGGTTGCAGCATCCCCAGAGAACGTCACTATCTTTCATTATACCATGTCTACCATGTCTACCATGTCTACCATGTCTACCATGGCGCCGCTTTGCCCCGTGCTATCATGTACCTGTTAATATGGTACAATGAACACATAATAACGTAATGATGGATTGTGGACAAAGTGGAGAAAGTTGCTATGAGTCCCAAATCGCCTATGACGCTGCACGTCGGCGATATCGCGGAGTTACGCAAGGCCCATCCCTGCGGGGGGCGGACGTGGCGCATCCTGCGGGTGGGGGCGGATATCGGCATTGAGTGCCAGACGTGCCAGCGCTATGTGATGCTCCCTCGCAAGCGATTTGAGTCGCAGGTCAAGCGCCTGGTTCATCAAGAGGAAGTTAGTGGAAGTTAGTGGAAGATAGAGGAGATATGGCCTGATGATGACGAATCCATCCACCGAGGCGAAGCGCTTTCTGTTCCTCTTCTCGGATACGGGCGGGGGGCATCGCGCCTCCGCGCAAGCCGTGGCGCAGGAGATGACGCGCCTATATGGGGATGCGGCCAGCATCGAGATGTTGGACATCTTCGTGGAGATGGGACGCTGGCCCTTCGATAAGTTTCCGCGCTGGTATCCGACGGTCGTCGGGTTGAACGGCGTGCCGTGGGGCATCGGCTATCGATTGTCCAACCACCTGAAGCTGGTGAAGGTAGTCTCGCGCCTGACGTGGCCCTACGCACGGCGCCCGATCCGCCAATTGCTCCACGAGCATCCGGCCGATGTGATCGTCTCGTTCCACGGGCTGCCCAACTACATCCTGCACCTGGCGCTGCAAACCTCCGATCTACCCGTGCCGCTGATCATCGTGGCGCTGGATTTGGTGACGGTGCACGCGAGCTGGTTCACGCCGGGCGCGGCGACCTACCTCGTCCCCACGGAGGCGGCGAAGGATCGCGCGCTGCGGTGGGGCCTTCCCACGGGCCGCGTGGAGGTGACGGGGATGCCCATCCGGCGTTGCTTTGTGCAAGCGCAAGCGCTCACGCGCGCGGAGGCTCGCGCCCGCTTGGGCCTGCCGCGCGATGAGACCATCGTCATGGTGATGGGCGGCGGCGAGGGGATGGGGCCGTTCGCCGATGTGACGCGCGCCATCACGGAGGCGGCGCCCTCGGCTTATGTCGTGGCCATCACCGGGCGGAACCGCGCGCTCTATCAAGAGCTTTCCGCGCTGCGCGGGCGCGCGGCGCCAAAGTTGCACGTTGAGGGCTTTGTCAACGACATCGAGGTGTGGATGCGCGCTGCCGATTTGCTGGTCACCAAGGCCGGCCCCAACACGCTGGCGGAGGCGTTTGTGATGGGGCTGCCGGTGGTGCTCTACACGGCGCTGCCGGGTCAGGAGACGGGCAACGTCACCCACGTCGTCGAGCACGGCGCGGGCGTCTGGGCGCCGACGCCATCGCAGGCCGCGCGGGCCGTCCGCGAGCTGTTGGCGCATCCCGACCGGCGACGGGAGATGGCCGCGCGCTCGCGGGCGCTGGCCCTGCCGCGCGCCGCCGAGTCCATCGCGCAGCAACTCTGGCTCGTGGGGCAGATTTACGTCCCGCCGCCCCTCAGCCTCGTCCCGCCGATGGATCTCACCCTGCGGTTGCCGTTCCGGTAACGGTGCGGCGCGCTTGTTTTTGGTCTGGCAAAGTGAGCATGCTATAATATTACATTGCGTCCTCTCTTAATCAGCAGATAGAGCAGATATAAGCAGATTGGTGTCAATGGATCTATCTGATGATACATCTGCTCCATTTGCTTCATCTGCTGAGATAGAGGTATAAAACTGTCGAGTAGATATAGGATCAAATTTCACTACAAGTCGAATGAATTCACAAATAGAGCAATTTTTACATCACATAGAGTTTGAGCGCGGATATTCCCGGAACACGTTGACCGCCTACAAGGGTGATCTGCGGCAATTCCGGCGCTTTATCGATAAAAAAACGGCCATCGAGGGGTGGGCCGACCTGACGCCCAAGAGCCTGGAGCGCTTTTTGGCGATGCTGCAAGATAAATCGTATAAAAAGGCCACGGTGGCGCGCAAGGTGGCCTCGGTGCGTTCCTTCTTGAATTTCCTCTTTGCCGAGGGCGTGATCCAACAGGAGTTGGTCGATTGGCTGCCACAGCCTAAGATTGGGCGGCGCTTGCCGCGCACGCTTTCCCACGCGCAGGTGCAACGTCTGTTAGACGCCGCCGCCCAGGATCCCAGGCCCTCCGGCTTGCGCGACCGCGCCGTCCTGGAATTGCTCTACGCCACGGGCCTGCGCGTCTCGGAGGTCGTGATGCTGACGGTGGATACCGTCGATCTAAAGCAGGGCACGATTCGCTGCGTGGGCAAGGGCGACAAGGAGCGCATCGTGCCTATCCACGCGACGGCTCAGGCCTGCCTGCGACAATATCAGGAGGAAGGGCGCCCCTTTTTGCTGCGCGATAATGGCGAGCGGACCTTTTTCCTCAATCGGTTGGGGCGCCCGCTGACGCGCCAGGGATTGTGGTTTATCTTGCAACAATACATCGAGGCCGCCGAGCTGGGCGATTGGGTGACGCCCCACACGCTGCGTCACACCTTTGCCACCCACATGCTGGAGGGCGGCGCGGATCTGCGGGAATTGCAGCAGTTTTTGGGCCACGCGAACATCACGACGACGCAGATCTATACCGAGGTTTCCAATCGGCGCAAGCGCGAGGTCTATGATCGCGCGCATCCCCGCGCCTTCGCTGAAGGGGACGCCGACGCCCCAACAGCATCTAATCTATCATCAGAGCAACATCAGGAGGGAGAAAACTATGAGTAAGCAGGAATTTTTTGAGATGCAGGAGTACGAGCAAGCCGCCGAGGTTATCCGCGAGCGGGCCGATGTGACGCCCAAGATCGGCCTGATCTTAGGCTCTGGGCTGAGCGATCTGGCGGATTCTGTTGATGATGCCGTCGTCATTTCCTTTGATGATATCCCCCACTTCCCCGTCTCCACCGTCGAGGGACATCAGGGGCGGCTGGTGCTGGGGGTGTTGGAGGGCCATCCCGTGGTGGTGATGCAGGGACGGGTGCACTACTACGAGGGCTACTCGATGCAACACCTTACTTTTCCCATCCGCGTGATGAAGTTGCTGGGCGTCGAGACGTTGATCGTGACGAACGCGGCCGGCGGCCTCAATATGAGCTATAACCCCGGCGAGGTAATGATCGTCCGCGATCACCTCAACCTCCTGGGGATGGCGGGCCAGAATCCGCTGCGCGGGCCGAATCTTTCTGAATTTGGACCGCGTTTTCCCAACATGAACGGCACTTACGATCCAGATCTGCGCGCCTTAGCGCGCGAAATCGCGCTGGAGGCCGGCATTCCGCATCACCAGGGCGTCTACATCTGCCTGGCCGGGCCGAGCTACGAGACGCCGGCGGATGTGCGCTTCCTGCGCTTGATCGGCGCGGACGGCGTGGGGATGTCCACCGTGCCGGAGGTCACCGTCGCCCGCCACGCGGGGATGCGCGTGCTCGGCCTTTCGGGCATCACCAATACGCTGGTCGGCGAAGAAGGCGCGGCCGGCCCCACGCATGAAGAGGTCTTGGAGGCCGGCAAGGTGCTTGTGCCTTACCTGGAGACTATCATTCGCGGGGTGCTTAGGTCGTACCCGACGTCCGCTTTATGAACGTTGTTCTCTCTTGGCTGGGCCAGCAGGCGCTGCTGATTTATCTGGCGTGCCTGTTAGGGGCGTTGGCCTATCTATTTGTCGCTATTTCGGCGAAGCGCAAGCGCGATTATGCCCAGTTCTCGCTGGAGCGCGATGTCTACCAGCAACGGATGTCGCGCGCGGGGATGATGGCCGCGCTCTTCTTGGCGCTGGGCGGCGTGGTCTTTCTCATTCGCACCTTTGTCTTCCCCACGCTGCCGGCGACTGAGACGATCGCGCCGACGCCGGTGGATGTGGGGTTGTTCACGCCCACGCCATCGCCGACGCCCACGCCGCTGCTCCCGCTGACGATTCAGTCGACGGATAATATGACGGCAACGGACGGTATGACGACGACGGACGGTGTGACCGTCCCCGTGGACGCCACGCCGGTCGTTATCCCGACCGATACGCCCATCCCCACAGCGACGCCCATTCCGGAGGCCGATTTGCAGCCGGAGTGTCCCTCGCCCAACGCCCAGATGACCTATCCGCTGGCCGGCAGCGATGTCTCCGGCATCGTGGAGATTCAGGGCACTGCCGATGTCAACGCCTTCTCCTACTACAAGTTCGAGGTGCTCTTCCCCGGCGCGGATATGCCCACGGACATTGCTCAGTACAACGTCCCGGTGGAGAACGGGCAACTGGGTACCTGGGATGTCTCCAACACAGAGCGCTATCCGCCCGGCGGGCCGTATCGCTTGCGTCTGGTGGTGGTGGATATTTATGGCAACACAACGGTCTGTACCATCCCGGTGAATGTCGTCGCGCCGGAACCGGCAGAGGGCTGAATCCATTTTGTACTATATTGGGAACTACCTACCGGACAGTTTTATGCCTCTATCTCAGCAGATTAAACAGATGGAGCAGATGGATAATCAGATAGTCTAATTGATACAGAGTTACCGGCAATTTTCTCAAAGATCCGCAGAGAAATATCTTCCTCTGCACCTCTTTATGCTTTATTTGTGAGACTTTAGATCTGAACCGAAATCCAATCTGCTTACATCTGCTCTATCTGCTGATTAAGAGTGGGCTTGGAAAAAGTGTCCGGTAGCTAATATTGGGAATTTAGAATTGCAAATTTCTAATAATGCTGTTGAGTAAAGATTCTAAATTCGCAATTCGCAATTCGCAATTTTTGAGGAGGTGTACGTGCTCATTCGTTCGGCCCGCGAGGGCGATTGGGAAGCATGCTTAGCATTGGATCGATCCTACGATACGGAGATCGCCTGGCAGATGCAGGAGGTCAGGCGGTCGGGGGAGTGGGGCGTCTCGTTTCGAGAGGTACGCTTGCCCCGCAAGCAACACATCGAAAACACGCTGGCGCCGGAGGCGCGACTTCAGACATGGCAGCGCTGCGATGCGTTTTGGATCGCGAAAGAGCATCGGGAGGTGCGCGGCTATATCGCGTTGGCGTTGGAATACGCGCACAATCAAGCGCGCGTCGCGGATTTGACGGTCGCGCCGGCCCACCGGCGGCAATCGATTGGAACGCAGTTGCTGTATCAGGCGATGGAATGGAGCTTGCGCCACGAGATCACCCAGATGATTATCGCAGCACCGCTCAAGGCGCAACCCGCCCTCAGCTTTGCGATGCATCATAGGTTCGCGTTCTGTGGTTTTCAGGATGCCTATTGGCCGGGACAGGAGACCGCGATCTTCTTGCGGCGCGGCATATCCCCCCGTGATCTTGGCCGCAAACGGCTACGGTAATCCTGCTGGGGTCGTTCCCGAGACGGGGACTTTGAGCATATTGAGTGGATATGACTTTTTCGGATGTGGGGAGGAATCCGGCGTATGCAGCCCTTCTTGATGCGAGCGAATGATGTCCTCACCGCCGGCGTCGCCACGACGGCGTTCGCGCTGGTGGTTTATCTCTTCTACTACAATCGTCGGAGCTTCGTCGCGCGAACCTTCAGCGGACTGCTGGGCTGCGTCATCATCGTCTATCTCACCGACATTCTGATGACCGATCCGCCGGATATCGCTTCCATCGGCGTCCTACTTCGCTTCCAGTGGTTGGGCATTGCTTTCACGCCCCCCTTCTACACCGAGTTTGTGCGTTCCATTCGCATCTCCGTCCAGGAAGATAACTTCCCCGCCGGGTTGCGGATCGTGAGTTTCCTCGTCAGCGCGTTGGTCGCGATCTTGGCGCTCGCGACCAATGTGGTAGTCTACGATGGTACCATCACGGCGGGCGCGGCGCATCTGCGCGCTGGGCCGCTCTTCTACCCCTTCGCCGCCCTCTTCATCATCACGGCCCTGTTGGGCCTGCGCGCAACCTTGGCCGCCCGCCAGCGTTGCTATACCCGCACCGCGCGCCGTCGCATGGCCTATCTCTCCATCGGATTTGTCGCGCCCGCGATGGGCGTCTTCCCTTACCTGTTAGCCATCGGATGGCCGGCGACCATTCCCGGCGCCTTCTTGTGGGTGTTGCTCATCCTGGGCAACATCGCCGTCGGCGGGATGTTGATCTTGATGGCCTACGGCGTCGCCTTCATCGGCGCCCTGACGCCCGACCGCGTGGTCAAGCATCGGCTGGTGCGATTCTTGCTGCGCGGCCCCGTGACGATGATCATCGCGATGATCGCCTTCGGCGCGGGGCTGACGCTGGAGCGCGCGTGGGGATTGGGCGAGTACACCCTCTCGTTGGTGGCCTTCGCCGCCGCTGGCATCCTCTGCCAGTTGGGCATCGAGTTGGCCAAGCCCGTTATTGATCTCTTCCTCTATCGCGGGGGGCGGGCGGAGGTCGCCCAAGTGCAGGAGCTGGCGCAGCGGCTTATCACCACCGCCGATCTACATCAGTTTTTGGAAAATGTCCTGACGGCGATGTGCGAATTGCTCCAAAGCAACGGCGGATTCGTCGCGCTGTTGGAGAACGACAAACCTCATTGGGAGATTGGCTGCAACGTGCATATCACCCCGTCGGATGTGATGGATATTCCGCTGACCAAGGTCGTCGAGGCGGAAAAGCAAGGGTTGTTTATCCTGTGGCATCATTATTGGATGATCCCCGTCCACGATAAGGCCGGCGAGCAACTTCTGGGCTTGATTGGGTTCCGCGAGCGGGAGATCACGTTGCCGCTGACGGACGAGCAGGAGGAACTGCTCTCACAACTGCTCTTGCAGGTCAGCGCGGCGCTGGAGGATCGAAGGTTGCAACATACGATCTTCCGCACCTTTTCGCCGCTGATCTCCGAGCTGGAGGACATTCAACGGCGCGGCGGCATGTTGCGCTACGAGGGCGATCTGGCCGTGGGCTTCTCGCTCACAGAATCGCCCGAATTGCCGGAGTGGGTGTATAATGCCCTTACGCACTACTGGGGCGGCCCGCGCCTGACGGAAAATCCACTCCTCGAGTTGGAGGTGGTGAAACAGGTGGCCCCTCAATACGATGGCAACGTCGTCAAGGCGCTGCGCGCCGTCCTGACGGAAGGGATTGAACGTCTCCGGCCCGATGGCGCCCGAAAGTTGACAGCTCCGGAGTGGTTATTATACAATATTCTAGAGATGAAGTTCTTGCGTGGTCAGAAGGTGCGCGATATCGCGATGCGCCTCGCCGTCAGCGAATCCAGCTTCTATCGCAAGCAGCGCGTCGCCATTGAGAACTTGGCGGATATCATCGCGCAAATGGAGGAGCAAGCCCAGAACGAGCCACAAAAGCAACGAAAACAAGAGGAGCCAGAGGCAGAAACAGTGACCAAGACGCATCCAGTCGGATCGTAATCAGGATATTATGGGTAGAAGGAGTCCTCGCGATGGGTGACTCACCAACGATAACGAAAATAGCTCCTATTGTTCGGGCTGGCGTTGTTGATCCCCCCATCCCCCAAAGGGAACCCGTCGTGCCCGTGGGGGTTCGGTGAGGACACCGGCCACAACTTATCAGGCTATTTTCGAAGGAGTTCTGACGATGGGTGATTCACCCACGGGAAACGAGAATTTGACGCAAACTTGCAAGGGTATAAAGTTGCCAAGTTTGCCAACTTGAAACTTGCAACCTGCAACCTGTAACCTGCAACCTGCAACTTTTAACTTATTTTTAGAGGAGCAGTTCTATGGCGCATTATATTCCCCCCTACATGCCCCCGTGTGAAAGTTATTGGCAATCGATGTTGGATGAAGGCGACCTCAGTCGTTTCCCCTCCCCCGGTCTGTGGGAATGGACGGAATTCCCCGATGTGGCGACGGATGTGTGGGATGCCGCAGAAAATCTGCATCACACCCACACGATAATGGAATTGGTCATCGATGGCTACAATCGTGGGGGATTGATCGCTCACTGGCAGGGCGTCGAATGTTTTATTCCGGCCTCTCACCTGCTTGATTATCCTTTCCCCGCCGATCCGGTGGCGCGGGAGGAGCGCTTCAAGGAGTACCTTAATCAGGAGTTGCATCTCTGCATCATCGAAGTCGAACCGACCCGCAACCGCATCCTGCTCTCGGAGCGCCAGGTGGCGGATTGCGAGCCGGAGGATCCGGAGTGGCCCGATTGGCTTCAGGCGGGCAATGTCTGCACCGGCGCTGTCACCAGCGTGCGCCCCTTCGGCGTTTTTGTGGATATCGGCCCGCTGGAGGGCATGGTGCACATCTCAGAGATCTCCTGGGGCCGCGTGCGGCATCCCTACGATTTCGTGTCGCCGGGCGACGAGGTCGAAGTCATCATCCTCAACGTCGATCTGGAGAATCAGCGCGTCGGCCTGAGCATGAAGCGTCTCAAAGAGAACCCATGGCTGATGGTCGAACAGCGCATCCACCCCGGCGATGTCCTGACCGGCGAGGTGGTCAGTGTGGAGAAGTTCGGCGTCTTCATCGAGTTGGTCGATGGCCTAGAGGGCCTGCTGCACATCTCTGAGGTCGATCATTGCACCTGCGCATCCGATCTGCAGGCGTACTATGAGCCAGGGGACGTGGTCTCCGTGCGGGTGTTAGATATCACGCCAGATGAGCATCGCATCGCGCTCGGCAGAAGCGATGGCGCGCAGAGCGCTCTGAGCGCTCAGAACACCCAGAACCAAGGAACGCCGCGCTATGCCACGGGATAATCGCCCGTCCCGGGCCGGCTACCAGATGACTCGGTCGGGGCGGAAGAGCACGCGCCGCTCCAGCCGGTCGCAAAATAAGCTGGCGCCGCTGACCGAGGCGCTGCAATCCGCCGGGAAGATTGTGCTCCCCGCGCTGACCGGGCCTGCCGGCCAGCAAATCTTGGCGCTGGGCCTGATCGGCTTCGGCCTGCTGACCATCTTCACGACGGCGGGCCTCAACTCCGGCGCGGTCGTCAACGCCTGGGCGCGCGCGCTGGTCTTCCTCTTTGGATGGGGCGCCTATCCCGTCGGCGCGATGATCACGGGCCTGGGATTGCTCTGGCTGCGCCACCTGGTGCATCAGCCGACGGCCTGGCGCTGGCGGCCCTTCATCGGCTTCGAGCTGATCCTCATCGGCATGCTCACGCTGACTCACACCCTCATCAGCCAATTGGGTTGGGCCTTGGTGCAATCTGGCCAGGGCGGCGGCTTGATCGGCTGGGCTTTGTATGTCTTCTTTAACGATTATTTTGGCCCGCTCGTGACGAGTTTTTTGATGGGCGGCGTGACGTTGATCGGAATCGGCCTGGCGTTCGATGTGACCGGCGAGGATATCGTCAATTTCGGGCGTCGCATCGCGGGCGCTTGGCGGGCATTGCGCGCGCGGGCGCCTGAGTTCGCGCCAGCGGCGGCCGAGCAATTGCCGTTAGCAGAAGCGCCGCCCGCTGAGGAAATTGCCCCGCGCGCCGCCTCTGCCCCGGCGGTTCACACCGCCGCCAAGCCCCTCTCCTCCAATGCGAAGCAGAAGCGGCAACGCGAGCAGGCCCAGGCTGTGCAACGGACGCGCGGCGAATCGCTGCCGCCGCTGGCGCTGCTCAAGGAGCGGCGCGTGGTTGGCATGGATGAGCAGGAGATTCAGCGGAAGATTGCGATTATCGAGAAGACCTTGGGGCAGTTTGGCATCCCGGTCGAGGCGCCGCGCACCGAGGTGCGTCCCGGCCCGACCGTGACGCAATTCGGCATCGTGCCGGGCTACATCAGCCGGGGCGCGGAGGATGAGGAGCAACGCAAGGTGCGCGTGAGTCAGATTGCCTCGCTGGCCGATGATCTGACGTTGGCGCTCTCCGCCGAGACCATTCGCATCGAGGCGCCGGTGCTGGGGCGCGCCGTCGTGGGCATCGAGGTGCCCAACGCGCACACCTCGCTCGTCTCCCTGCGCTGCGTCCTGGAGAGCGAGGAGTTCGACCGCTGCCAGGGGCCGCTCTGTTTCGCCGTGGGGCTGGATGTTTCTGGGCGGCCCATCGTGGCGGATCTGGCCCGCATGCCGCATTTGCTTGTGGCCGGCGCCACCGGCAGCGGCAAGTCGATCTTCATCAAATCGCTGGCCGCCAGCCTGATGATGTATAATTCCCCCACGGATCTCCGCCTGGTGACAATTGATCCCAAGATCGTCGAACTGACCCATCTCAACGGCCTGCCGCATCTTCTGGGGAAGACGGAGACCGATTTGGACGAGAGCATCCGCGCGCTGCGCTGGGTCGCGCACGAGATGGATCAACGCTACAAGCAATTTGCATCCGCCGTAGCGCGCCACTTGGATAGTTATAACGCTAAGATGGCCCGGCAGGGCAAGGAGACGCTGCCCCGCATTTTGGTGATGATCGACGAGTTGGCGGATTTGATGCTCTCCTCGCCAGAAGAAACGGAGCAGACGCTCACGCGCATCGCGCAGATGGCGCGCGCGACGGGCATCCATCTGGTGGTCGCCACGCAGCGGCCCAGCACGGATGTGGTCACCGGCTTAATCAAGGCCAACTTCCCCGCGCGCCTGAGCTTCGCCACCGCCAGCTCCACCGATTCCCGCGTGATTTTGGATACGCCGGGCGCCGAGGCGCTCCTGGGGCGCGGCGATATGCTCTTCTTGCCGCCAGACGCCTCCGCGCCGCTGCGCATCCAGGGTTGCTTCCTTTCCGATGAGGAATTGGAGGCTATCATTGGGTATTGGCAGCAGGAGGCCGGCGAGATGCCCGCGCAGGCGCCGTGGACGGTCATGGCTGAATCCAACGGGCCGGCCAGCCTGCGCATCGCGGGCGCGGACGAGGACGCGGATCTGCTGGAGCAGGCCATCGAGATCGCCCAGAAGCGCGGGAAGATCTCCACCTCCGGTCTCCAGCGCCGCCTGCGGATCAGCTATCCGCGCGCGGCCCGGCTGATGGAGGAGATGGAGGAGATGGGCGTGGTTGGGCCGCAGCCCAGCGCCGGACGCAAACGCCGAGTGATCTTAGGCGGAGAAGAAGAATAGGTAATACCCCAGTAAACCGGTAAAGAGAAAGAGGAGGGGGCGATGAGCACCAGGGAAGCCACACGATTTTTACAGCAAGAGAATCAGCGCTTGCAGCAGGAGAATAAAACGCTCCACATACACGTTGAGAGGTTGCAGCACTATATGGAGGTATTTGCCGAGCTATATTGGTCGTCGCAGTGGGTGATGACCTCCGAAGACCCGATGGAGATGCTGTCGCAGAAGCTCTACGATGTGATTCAGGTCATCGACACGGAGGATGGCTCTATCGCGCAGCTTGATCCAGAGACGAATGAGTTGGTCTTTCGGATCGTCTACGGGCGGCTCCAGCAACAACTGACAGGCCATCGCATCTCCAGCAAGGAGGGCGTCGGCGGCTGGGTGATTAACAACGGCGGGCCGGTGATTGTCAACAATCCCCGGCAGGATTGGCGCTTTTCCTCGGAGGTCGATACGGAGTTCGCTTTCCTGACCCAATCGATTCTCTGTGTGCCGATGTTGCTGGGGGGCGAGATCTACGGTATCATCGAGTTGATCAACAAGCGCGACGGGGATTTTGAGGAGTACGATGCCACGTTACTCTCGCTGCTTGGCCACATCGGAGCGATGGCCCTGAAAGCAACCGGCGCCTCGCCCGGCGTCATCGAGGCTTCAGACGACGACATCCTGCAATTGCTGGCCTAAGGTAGTTCCAAAATTTAAAACCTTCCAAACCAGATACTTTTCCCTCGGAGAA
>JBKHCQ010000029.1:0-16964 GCA_046541755.1 Anaerolineales bacterium
AGAAAGGAATCTCTCTGCGTATCTCTGCGAAAAAACTCCGTGCAGCTCTGTGTAATAGTTCCCTTCTTTCAGGTAAGCCTCTCATCAGATCAGAAAGGCTATGAGCAAGATCGCCAATTCGATGCCGATGGTCCAACCGAAGAGGCTCCACGACGCGCGCGTTCCTAAGCGGCGATAATGATACTCCCCGCCGCCGATGAAGGCCGCGATCCACACGGCAGCCAGCAGCATCACGCCCCAATTGCCCAGCGCGAGCGCCAATCCGTAGTTCTGCGAGCATCGCGCGAAGATCTGGAAGAAGATCTCGCGGATGACGAAGATCTCGTACAGGCCGAGGGCCGCCGTGCCTAACCACAGCAGAAACGCGAGCGGGCCGATGAAAGCGCGGCGCTGGAGCAGCGACTGCTCTTTATAATTCGCGACGACGGGGACGACGAAGAGAAGGCACGCCAGCGCCGGGTAGGGCGCATCGATGGGCGCGGCGATGGTGAGGCGCGGCCCGGCGAGCGTCTGGATGCTGAGTGTCCACGTGAGCAGGACTAATACCAGTCCGGCCACCGTGGCTAAACCCGGGAAAAATTGCGACTCGATGCGGAGCCATCCTCCCCGGCGCCGGCGCTTGAGCCGGGGCGCGATGGCGGCGAAGGTCATCGTGGGCGGCGGCGCGATCTCCTGAAGTTCCCCGCGCAGGTCGGCGCGCAGCCGATCCGCCGTCGCTTGGTGTTCCTCTAAGCGCGCGCGGCAGGCGGGGCACGCGCTTAGGTGCTGATCGAACGCCTCGCGCTGCGCGTCCGTCAGGGTGTGATGGATATAGCCGATCACCTGCGTATCCGTCAAGTGCTCTCTTAGATGATTCATCTGACCTCCTCCTGTTGTTGGATCTGCGTCAATTCGGCGGGGCGGAGCCGAGCGCGGAGCTGCCGGTACGCTAACCGCACCCGCGATTGGGCCGTGGGCAACGGACAATCCATAATGTCGCTCATCTCACGATAAGTGTGGCCGGCCCAATAGCGCAGGATAACGGCCTCGCGCAGGGGCGGACTGAGCGCCTGGACGGCCTCCCACACGCGGCTGCGCGTCTCCTCGGTGAGCGCATGCTCCTCCGGGCCGGGATCGGGCGCGGCGACGCCGTGGCCCCAGCTCAACCATTTGCTCAGGGCGATGCGCGGCAGTCGCTTGCGGCGCTGGCGGTCGCGGCAGCGGCTGACGGTGATGGTGTGCAGCCACGTCGCGAAGCTGGCGCGCTGCGGATCATAGCGCCGGATGTTCATCAGCGCGTAGGTCAGCGCATCCTGCGCGGCTTCCTCCGCGTCGTCGGCGTTGCCCAACAGGCCGTGGGCCAGCCGGAAGATGGCGTCGCGGTGATAATTATAGAGCGCCTCCGCCGCGCGTTCGTCGCCCGCGTGCCATTGCTCGATCCAAATCTCGGTTCGCGTCATTGTTGGATTAATCTTCATCCTCCGTGATGGACGTGATCCCCGCCCGCGCGCCGATCCACATCCGCCCGGCGCGATCCTCGTACAGCGCCGTAATGGCGTCGCTCGCCAGCCCATCGGCGATGGTGAAGGTGCGCCACGCTTGCCCATCTTCTCCATCTTCCCCATCAAGGCGGCTGACGCCGTGGGGCGTGCCGGCCCATAATTGCCCCGCGCTATCGAAGGCCAGCGCGGTGACGCCGCCGGGCGCGAGGCCTGCGGCGCCGGTATAGGGATGGGTGTGCCAGCTCGTCCCGTCGTAGCGCCGCACCCCGGACGCCATCCCGATGGCGATTTGGCCGCCAGGCCCGAAGGCGAGGGCGCGGATCTCGTTCTCCGCCGGGTGCGCGGCGGTGTACGTGATCCAGCGCGGCGCGTCGGCGGTGCTCAGAATGCCAAGGCCGTGATCCGTCCCGACCCAGAGCGCGCCATCGGGCGCCAGCGCCACATCGGCGATGCGACGGCGGGGGAGCTTGGCGGCGGGAACATCATTCTCCCACGTCTGGCGTTGCGTGTCAAAGGCGCTCAGGCCGGCGTAGCCGGTGGTCGTCCCGATCCACAACCGGCGCGCCGCTTGATCTAAGGCCAGCGCGTTGATGTAGAGGCTCGATTGGCCGCCTGTCGCGGGATAGCGCGTCCACTGCTGACTCTGGGGATCGAAGCGGAAGAGGCCGGCGCCGTGCGTCCCCACCCAGAACTGCTGCCGGTGGTCGATGATGATCTCCATGACCAAATGCTCGCGCGTGGCCGGCGCGGGCAGATTGTGGATGCGCCATGTCTCGCTTTTGACATCGAAGCGTTGGATGCTGCCGTTGGCCCCAAACCAGAGCTGACCGTTAGTATCCTCCGCGATGGCGCGCGTGGGCGGCGTCGCCGGGCCGGCGGTGTAGGCGCGCCAGATCGCGCCATCGGCCTGGGCGACGTGCTGGAGGCCGTACCACGGGATGCTGCTTGCCTCGGCGATGGCGCGCAGATGATCCGGCAACTTTGCCAAAGACCGCGTCCCGAACCCGCGATGCACGGCGTCGTCGATGGCGACCGCGTCGAAATCGATCCAGGCGCGCAGTTGGGCATCGGAGACGTGCGGCGTCCACACGCGGCCATCCCAGCGGCTGATGCCGTAGAGCGTGTGAATCGCCGGGGGGGCATCCGGCGCAGTGGGCGATGCGACTAGCCCATAGACGTAGTTGCTCGCGAGCGCCCCCAGACGCCCCGCCGAACGCTCCGGCGCCGATGTGGGCGTCATTTCAAACCTCTGCTGAAGCATTCCCCCGCCCATGTGCTGACTCTGGATCGTCGTCCACGTATCCGTCAGCACATAAGGATCCCAGCGGGTCACGCCGCCGCCCCAGGTGGCGAACCAGCGCCGCCCCGCCGCGTCGATGACGATGTCCGTCACCCAGGTCGCGCTCAGCCCATCCTCCTTCGTGTAGTGAGACCACGCTCGGCCATCGAAGGCGCTGACCCCGCGCCGCGTCCCGATCCACACGCGCTGCTGAGCCTGAGCATCAAGGGCGACGGCGTAGGTATCGTTGTCTATTAACCCATCAGCCTTCGTGTAGTGATACCATCTGCGTCCGTCAAACGTGTTGACGCCGTGCGCGGTGGCGATCCACAGCCGACCCTCCGCATCCATTGCCAGATCCCGGACGTGAGGATGGGCCAAGCCGTGGGTAACTGTGTAGGCGCGCCAACTCTCGCCCGCATCCGCCGAGACGCTTACGCCGCCCTTCGTGCCGGCCCACACCCGGCCCGTGGCTTCCACCAGCACGGCGGTGACGTGGTTATGCGCCAGGCCGTGATAGGTCGTGTATTTCTGGTAACTGCCGTCAGCCCGGGACCAGCGCACCAGCCCGTGCTCCGTCGCCAGCCACACGTTTTCCGGCGCGAGGGCGTGATGCGCGGGCCGGAGCGTGGGCCGGTAGGCGTGTAGCGTCAGCGGCAGATAGGCGGCCTCGCGGCGCTTGGCATCGTCGGCGGGATCGAGCGGGTTGGCGCCGCGCCGAAGCTCCTGCGCGTCAGCCACGCCGCCCAAGTCGGTATCGGCCTCGGCGGGCGAGGTGGCGAAGTAGCCGCGCGCCTCGGCCCCATCGTTGAGGCCGTCGCCGTCGCTATCCCAGCGCCGGGGATGGCTGCCCAATTCGTACTCCTCGAGGTTGGTCAGGCCGTCGCCGTCGGGATCTTGCAGCGCGTTCTTGACGGCGGGATTCAATCGCATCCGCCGTTCCCAATGATCCGGCAAGCCGTCGCCATCCTGATCGGGCGGGTCGCCCTGCACCTCGAAGGTGAACTCGTGGATGATCTCCTCCGGCTGCGCGCGCGCATCCGCCAGCGTAGCCGTCAGCGTGACGTGATAGGCGCCCGGCGCGGTGGCGCGGGTGTAGCGCGCGCCGTATACGCCATCCTCGGCGACGCCGTCCGCGTGCATGCCGTCATCGTACAACGTCAGGGGATCGGGGCCGTCGCCGTCCGGGCGCTCGATCTGGGCGCGCAGCCAGGCGCCGGGCTGCGGGGCGCGATCCGCGAGGCTGGCCAAGATCAGCGCCGGTTCCCCGGCCTGCGGCGCGTCGGGCGCGAAGATCACATCCAAAGTGAGGGCGGTCTCCCGCGCTCCCGTCGTGGGCGCGGCGGGCAGGGGCAGGAGCGCCGTGACCGAGCGGTCTAGCGCGGCGATCGTCATCTCGTGCTCGCCTCTGGGGAGCGCGGCGGGCGCTTGGAACTCTAAAGTGTAGCGCCCGTTGATCTCGCGGACGGAGAGGATCTTTGCCGGCTCCTGGCTCAGGCGGATGGCGAAATCGGCGGGGCGCAGGCCGTAGATGGGATGTCCGTCCGCGCGCCGGACGGCGATCTCTATAAAGAAGCGGCGGCGCTGCTCTATGGGGGCCTGGGGTTGCGCTCCCCGTGGCGCGCTCGCGAGGGTCAGCTCCGGCACGAGGGGCGGCAGTTGGGCGAGGCCCGCGCCCCAGACCACATCCTTGCCGCGCGCGCCCCGGTCGGCGGCGGCCGCGAAGAGCTGAGCGATGAGGCCGTCGACCGTTAAATCCTGATAGGCGGGCGCGCGCCAGAGCAGCGCGGCCATCCCGGCGATGTGGGGCGCGGCGGCCGAGGTGCCCCCAAAGCCGCGCGGCGGTTGGTCCTCGCCGGAGACGGAGACGTTGGTGTAGCCGATCAGGTCGGGCTTGATGCGCCCATCCAATGTGGGGCCTTGGGAGCTGTAGGGCATCAGCTCGCCGGTGGCGGCATCCGCTGCGCCGACGACCAGCACATCCGCCGAATCCGCCGGAACGCCCAGGCTGCCGGCCGGCGTGCGATATTCCAGAAGCATCGCTTCTTCCCCACGAATGCGGACCTTCACCTGGTGCGTGGCCGGTGTGGGGCCGCCCTCCCGTCGGATGCGAAGCGAATAGCGGGCCGCCGTCGGCGCGGTGAAGCGCAGCGTATCGACCGGCGTAGGTTGGAATGGCATTCCGACAGCTTGGTTGCTCCCTTGCACCTCCGTGCTGTGCGTCACTACCTGCCCGGCGGCATCGTAGAGATAGAGGCCGTAATCGTGCGTGGCAGCGGGCGCCATCGGATCAGCGCCCCAATCGTCCCAACTGAGCGTGATTTTCACTTCGGCGCCCTCGGTCGCCTGAAAATCCAACGTCTCGTCCAACTGCAACCACGAGCGCCCGAATTCGTGCCAGCCGTCCTGATCCGTATCCGTGAAGTGGCCGCTGTAGTGGCGCGTGGCGTAGTTGCCCGCGCTCTTGACCATCAACAACCCATCGGCCTTGGCGCGCGCCAACAGCGCATAGATAGGTGTAGAATTCTCGCTGAGCACGCCCTGGCCGTCGCCTCGGCTCTCCGCCGCGATGGACATCGAGAGCGAGGCGACTTGAATTTCCTCATCGCGCAGATAATCGAAGACCGGCTCGATGCCCTGGCGCAGGCTCTCCACCTGGATGAGGTAGAGCGTGGCGTCGGGCGCGATGTCGTGGATGATCTCGGCGCAGGCCACGCCGTGGGGGCCGTCGCCCGGCGTGAGCGTCGTGGTGATGGCGCCATCGGCGGCGAAGCGGCGCGTGATCACGTTGGCGGGGAGTTCGTCCGCCGCGATGCGTGCCTCTAATCCGGCGAAGTGACTGTCGATCACGGCGACTTTAGCGCCCGCGCCGCGCTGGCCTTGCGCGTGATAGGCCGTCGCGCCAATCTTGGCTAACGCCTCGGTGTGGACCGGCTCGCCCGTCCCGCGCGCGGCCCGGATCGCGTCGGATGGTTCTTCCTCGCCAGCGGTCGATGCCGTCATCCGGTGGTGCGCGGTCACGCGGCGCGAGGTCGCGCCGGGCAGGTGCGTCGCAATCCCCAAACAGAGCACCAGCAAGAGCACCAGGTAGCGGCGATCTGCCAATTTAGTATGCAAGTTGACAATCTGGGCGTGGATCATCAGGATATTCTCCATCGTTATGACGTTCTACTATATTATACGATGTCAACGGCACTTTTAATCACCGAAAAGCTCGTGCTATAGTAAAATAATGCGTTTGGTTAGATTTTGATTAAAATTTCGCATATAAAATTTAATTAGCAATCGTCAAAGGAGATGAATAGATGAGTTTGCCACGAGTTACGGTTTGGAATGAGTTCCGCCACGAGAAGATGCACGACGCGGTCGCCGAGGTCTATCCAGAGGGGATTCACGCGGCGATTGCGGCTTTTTTGCGCGCGGATGGGCTGGAGGTGCAGACGGCGACGTTGGATGAGCCGGAGCACGGCCTGACCGATGAGGTGTTGGATCAGACGGATGTGTTGATCTGGTGGGGGCACATGGCCCACGGTGACGTCGATGACGCGATTGTAGCGCGCGTGCAGCAGCGGGTCCTGGATGGGATGGGGTTGATCGTGCTGCACTCCGGCCATCATTCCAAAATTTTCGTCAAGCTGATGGGGACGACGTGTCACCTGCGGTGGCGCGAGGTGGGTGAGAAGGAGCGCGTCTGGGTCGTCGAGACCGGCCATCCCATCGCCGAGGGCCTGGGCAAGTACTTTGAGGTGCCGCACGCGGAGATGTACGGCGAGCGCTTCGACATCCCCGCGCCCGATACGCTGGTCTTTTTAAGCTGGTTCGAGGGCGGCGAGGTTTTCCGCAGCGGATGTTGCTATTATCGCGGTGCGGGCAAGGTCTTCTACTTTCGGCCCGGTCACGAGACCTACCCGATCTTCTATCAGCCGGAAATTCAGCGCGTGCTGCGCAACGCCGTCCGGTGGGCGGCTCCGATCCCCGACGCGAAGCCGGAATACGGGCACGCGCCGGAGCCGCTTGAGTCACTGGAGCCGCTGGCGGATCGCGAATGACAGGGCTGCAAGCGCTGCGCCGCCTGCGCCTGCAGATGAATCGCAGGCTAGAAAGCTGAAGTCGGCTGAAGGCCGACTGAAAGACCGAAATCCACGGGGAAATCGAGTCAACTTGAGTTGACTTGCGCTTAGTAGCCGGGGATTTCAATCCTCGGCGCTCGGCGCGGGGCGCGACGGGATGCTGCTTTCCGACGATCAGCCGTCGCGCCCCAGAACGCCACGCCGCCTGCGCTTCGAGGCTGGCTACGAACCCACATCCCGGAACGGCCGGCCGCGCGCGTCGGTGCGCTGGAAGGGCGGGCGAATCTCTGGGGTGATCAGGTTGTGATAGGCGTGGGGCCGTCGAAAGGCGTTGCCCCACGCTTCGCGTTGGCGATAGTCGCGGAGGCGCGTCATATCGAAGGGCGCGAGGTAGACGCCTTCCTGCTCCCCCGCCTCGACGATCAACATATCGCGGGGCTGTTCATCCTCGCCGAAGGCCATACCATCGTATGCGATGGCGTGGCCGTTTTCTTGCGGCGCGGCATAGTTGGTCATCGCCACGCCGACCATATTCTCGTAGGCGCGCGTTCTGAACTGGGCCAGGCGATGCGTTTCCAACGGGCAGGCGTTGGGCGTGAGGATGATCTCCGCGCCCTGGAGCATTAGCGCGCGGGCGCTCTCCGGGAACTCCCGGTCGTAGCAGATCATCGCGCCGATTTGCACCTCGCCCTGGGCCGTCGGCAGCGCGGCGACGTGGAAGCCGTCGCCCGGCGTCAGCGCGACCTCCACATCGAAGGCGCAGGTGTGGACCTTGGCGTAGGTGAGGCGCAGGTCGCCGCGCCGGTCGATCACGGCGACGGTGTTGCGCGGCGCGCCCTCCCACGCCTCCAGATAGGTGATCGCGATGGCCATCTCCAACTCGCGCGCCAGCGACCGGAAATGGCGGACGAAATCGCTCTCCGCATCGATGGCCTGCGCTTGCCAGGCGGCAACCGCGTCGGGATCATCTAACTGCTCGTGCTCGAAGAACGTATTGCCGATATTCCACATCTCCGGGAAGAGCGCGAGATCCGCCCCGCGCCGCCGGGCCTCGCGGCAGAAGCGCTCCCCCTTGGCTAAATTGGCCGCCTGATCGTTGCCGGCGGCGGTCATTTGCAGCAATGCGATGGTGAAGTTCATCTTGAATTGACCTCCATTTCAATTAACCTCTATTTCAATTAACCTCTATGAATGCTTGGATTTCTCGCATCCAGTATAGACCATTCTTGGTAGCAGAGTAGTCCATCTGGAGGATAGAGACTTCCGCGATACGAATTCCCCGCATCTTGGAGTACAATAGACATAGGGGCTTTGGGATTGTGCCGGACAACCCTCTAAGTGGCCCTAAAAGCTAAGGCGTCCACTGGATAGGAGCTTTTTTTGGGATTTTGACGAGAACTTACGAGAACTTACCGAGGGGGTTGGCTTATGAGTATAGAACATAGACGTGGGATCAACTATCGCGTATGGATAGCTGTCATTTTCGGCCTGATCGGATTTGGCGTCAATTTTTTGAATATCGAGTTGTTTGAACACCCCAGTTTCAAGGTGAATATTCTAGCTGGGTTGTTCTTTCCCCTGCTTATTGCTCAGGCCTGGGGCTGGCGTTATGGATTGCTCTCCGCCTTGGCGGGAGGATGTCAGTCGATGTGGTGGTTGTGGCGCATGGATGGCTACGGCTTCTTGTACGCTGTGCCCGTGTTCACTTTGTGGATCGTCTGGCACGGGTACTGGGCCGACCGTCGCCGAGATATGGCTCATCCCCGCTGGTTTCACTCTGCCTTCGCCGTAGAGGTTCCCGTTCGCATTGCCATCGCGCTGGGCTTCTACACAATCTTTCGCTGGTTGGTCGCGCTCAATCCGCCGCCCTGGAATCCCGCCATCATCTGGGATCATGTCTCGTTGTCGTGGGTCAACACGGTTGTCCTCAAGCACATCGTCACTGCCTATCTTCTATTGCTGGCTGCTCATGTGACGCTGAGTATCAGCCCGGTGCGAAGATTCTTTGGATTACGGCGATTGCCGGCGGAGAAGTGGGTCGGCGCTATCTACGCGGGCGCGCTGCTCATGGGCTTTCTGCTGTGGTGGGGAGATGCTCTGGTGGATTATCTGGCCTTCAATCCGCGAGGAAAAACCTTCTGGGATGTGCTTATCTTCGATGTTGCTCTTCATGATTTTGTGATGCGGAATATGTACATTTTAGTCGCACTCATCGCCGGCGGCTTTATCGCACGCTTTCTTAGAGAACGTAAACAGGCCCAGGATCGCGTGGCGCATCTCAACCGCGTGCTGCGCGCGATTCGCAACGTCAATCAACTCATCGTCCGGGAGAAAGATCGCGCCCAGTTGATCCAGGGCGTTTGCGAATCTCTCACCGAGACGCACGGCTATTACAACGCCTGGATCGTCCTCTTTGATAAGGCCGGCGAGGTAACAGCCTCCGCCCAATTTGGCCTGGATAAGCATTTCTTGTCTTTGCTGGCTAAGTTGCGGCGCGATGAGGTTCCCCCGTGTGGCGCGGAAGCCCTGACCCAAGAGGCGGTCGTGGTCATCCCTGACCCGACCACGGCTTGCGTTGGGTGCCCCTTGGCCGCGCGTTATGTCGGTCGCGGCGGGATGACCGTCCGTTTGGCCCACGGAGGTCACATCTATGGCCTGTTGGCGGTCTCCATCCCGGCTGATTTCGTTAGGGACGAGGAGGAACAAGCGCTGGTCCATGAGGTGGCCGGCGACGTGGCTTTCGCGCTGTATAACCTCGAGTTGGAGGCGGCGCGCGCGCAAGCAGAGGCGGCGCTGCGGGAGAGTGAGGAAAAGTTCAAGCACATGTTCGAGCATGTGCCCATCGGGCTTAGTATGACCTCGACCACCGGGCCGGTGCAGGCAAACCGCGCTTTTTATGAGATGTTGGGATGTGAGAAGCATAGCGCCACGCTCCAATGGCAGGAGATCACCCATCCAGAAGATGTTGAAAAGAGCCAAGCGGTTATCGATGCTCTGTTGACGGGTGAAGAAGACAGCGCGCGATTTACCAAACGATACGTGCATAAGGATGGGAGCATCGTGTGGGCCGAAGTCAGCACCTCCATACGCCGTGATGCGGAAGGCGAGGCGCGATATTTTATGACGGCGGTGCAGGACATCACGGAGCGCAAGCAGGCTGAACAGGCGCTGCGCGAGAGCGAGCGGCGCTTCAGAATCGTTTTGGCGAATTTGCCCGGCGGCCTTTTCGCCCACGATCTCGACGGCCATCTGCTCTTGGTCAACGAGTTGGCCGCTAAAAATACCGGGTATACCCAGGATGAGTTGCTGAATATGACGGTCGCGGACATCGATCCCGGTAGTGTTACGCGAGATGACCGCGCCCATTTATGGCATCAATTAGATGAGGGGGAAACTCTCAGCCTGCAGGCCACGCATATTAGAAAAGATGGCTCTCAATATCCCGTCGAAGTGCATCTCAGTAACATCATGCTGAAGGGAGAGCCGGTTATCTTAGGGATCGCGCTGGACATCACCCAACGCAAGCAAGCCGAGGCGGCGCTGCGCGAAAGTGAAGAGCGCTTCCGGTTGACCTTTCACACCAGCCCGGATGCCATCAATATCAATCGCTTGGAGGATGGCCTGTATGTGGACATCAACGAGGGCTTCACGCAATTAACTGGTTATACTCGCGAGGACGTCATCGGCAAGACCTCTCTAGAGATCAATATCTGGCACGATCCCGCCGACCGGCAGGAATTAGTCAGAGGCTTGCGAGAAAAAGGATATTATAAAAACTTGGAAGCCCAGTTCCGCCGGAAAGATGGCAGCACGACGACCGCCCTTATGTCTGCTAGCGTCATTTCCCTGCAAGGGACGCCGCACATTATCTCAGTAACCAAAGATATATCCGCGCGCAAGCGGGCGGAAGAGGACCGCGCGCGTTTAGCCGCCCAAGTTCGCGAGCAGGCCCGGCAGATGGAGCAGATCCTCGCCACCGTGCCCACGGGCGTCCTGCTGTTAGATGCTGAATGGCGCATTCTTCATGCCAATCCCACCGCCGAAGATGACCTGGCCAAGCTGGCCGATGCCGAGGTCGGCGACGTCCTCATCCAGTTGGGGGAGCGTCCGCTGGCGGAGTTGCTCACCTCTCCGTCCACCCGAGGGTTGTGGCACGAGGTGCAGGCAGATAGCAATACCTTCGAGGTCATCGCCCGGTCGATGCCCACGTCCACATCGGCGGACGAGGACGACGCAGCCGAGCAGTGGGTGTTGGTGATCAATGACGTCACCCGCGAGCGGGAGATTCGGGCGCAACTCCAGCAGCAGGAGCGCTTGGCCGCCGTGGGGCAACTGGCGGCCGGCATCGCCCACGACTTCAACAACATCATGGCCGTGGTCGTGCTCTATGCCCAGTTAGGCCTGCGCACCCCGAATCTGCCGCCTAAGATCGGCGAGCGGTTGCAGATCATCTCCCAACAGGCGAAACGCGCCACCGACCTCATCCAGCAGATCTTGGACTTCAGCCGCCGCGCGATGTTGGAGCGGCGCCCGCTCGATCTGCTGCCGCTGCTGAAAGAGCAGGTCAAGTTGCTGGAGCGCACCTTGCCGGAGCACATCGAAATCGAACTGGCGTATGAGCCGGAGGAGTACATCATCCACGCCGACCCCACGCGCATGCAGCAGATGATCATGAATCTGGCCGTCAATGCTCGCGACGCGATGCCGGAGGGCGGCGCCTTACGCATCAAGTTAGAGCAGATCACCCTCACGCCAGATCAGACGCCGCCGCTGGTGGAGATGGAGCCTGGGACGTGGCACCGGCTGACGGTCGCGGACACCGGCGCCGGCATCCCGCCGGAGGCGCTGCTCCATATCTTCGAGCCGTTCTTCACCACCAAGGAGCCGGGCAAGGGCAGCGGGCTGGGATTGCCGCAGGTGCATGGCATTGTTGGCCTGCACGGCGGGCACATCGACGTGGAGACGCAGATTGGCAAGGGGACGACCTTCACCATCTACTTCCCCGCGCTGGTGAAGAAGCCAACCGAGGAACTTATGGAAGATACCTCTGAGATGATTCGAGGGCGCGGCGAGACGATCTTGGTGGTGGAGGATGAGGCCACCGTGCGGGCCGCGTTGGCGGAGACGTTGGAACAGTTGGGCTATCGGGTGCTTCCGGCGGCTAACGGCCAGGAGGCGCTGAATATTCTGGCGTTGCATGCGGATAAGATCGCCCTGGTGTTGAGCGACTTTGTCATGCCCTCGATGGGCGGGCGGGCACTGTTCGGCGCGATGCGCCAGCGCGGCTATGATCTCCCCATGGTGCTGCTAAGCGGCCATCCCCTGGAGAACGAACTGCGCGAGATGCAGGAGCAAGGCCTGGCCGGCTGGATGCTCAAGCCGCCGCACATCGAGCAACTGGCAAAAGTGTTGGCGCGGGTGTTGAAAGACCAAGATGATGGTAAGCAGTGAGCAGAGAGGATATTCAAACACTATGCAATGCCGCGCTGGTGTCCGTCAAGGACGTATTGCCGCCCGCGCTGTATCAAGAGGCCGATGCCTGGATCAACCAATATGATGAGTGGGGCATCGCCATCGAATTCCTGATCGACGAAATCGGTGAGTTGGATCTCCCGCTTGAACGCGAGCCATTCGAGGCCCTCCAGGTTGCAATGGTCGCGATGGGCAAGGGCGAAAGCGACCGCGTGGCGTGGCTCAGGGCGTATATGGTGGACCGAATGGAATGATGACTTCGCTGCGCTTCCTCAATCCCTGGGCCGAAATCCTGCGAACATTGACCGCCTCGGCCTGAATAGCCCATCTGCTAACATCTGCTCCATCCGCTGAGAGCTAAGATAAGGATGCAAAATTGCCCGGTAATTAGATGATTACAGCCATCCCCTGTGCATCGCCTCGGCGACGGCGGCGGCCCGTGAATCGACCCCCAGCTTGTTGTAGATGTTGGTCAGGTGCGCCTTGACGGTGCGCTCGGTGATGCTCAACTTCATCCCGATTTCTTTGCTGCGCTCCCCCTGCGCGACGGCTGCCAATACTTCCTGCTCGCGCTCGGTTAATGCGATCTCTTCGGATTCGGCTTCGGGGGCCGCTGCATGCGCCAACAACTTCGCGATCACCTCCGGCTTGAGGAGCATCTCGCCCCGCGCCGCCGCCCGGATCGCGTTGAAGAGCGTCTCGCGGTCCGTATCCTTGAGCAGATAGCCGCGCGCGCCCGCCTTCAGCCCCTGCACCATCAGATCATCCTCGTTGTAGGTGGTCAGGATTACCACGGCGACCTCTGGGTGCGTCGCCTGCAACTTTTTGATGGCCGCCAGCCCGTCCATCTTCGGCATCCGCAGATCCATCAGGATCACGTCCGGTTGGATCTCGTCGGCCAGCCGCACGGCCTCGACGCCGTCGGCGGCCTCGCCCGCGAGTACGATCCCGTCGACGGTCTCTAAGATCAACCGCAATCCCTCGCGGACGATCAGGTGATCATCGGCAATCAAGACGTGAATCGGTTTGGTCATCGTTCCCCCTCTGGTAATAGTTCACGCAAGGTGCAAGGCACTTGATCTAAAGGAAGGCAAAAGGAAAGGCAAAAGTGCGTTGCACCTTATAGCGGCAAGCGCAAGGTCAGGCATGCGCCCTCGCCCGGCGCGCTTTCGATGTCTAATGTGCCGCTGGCCAGCCGCGCGCGCTCCCGCAATCCCAGCAACCCGTAGTGGCCGGCGCGGGTCAGCGCCGCCTCTGGATCGAAGCCGGCGCCGTCATCGCGTACCTCGATGGTGAGCCACTCCTCGTCCTCGGCGGCGCGAACCCCCACCTGTTGCGCCTGGGCGTGCCGCGCGACGTTGGTCAGCCCCTCGGCGACGGCGCGCAGCGCGTGCTCGCACAGCGCTGGGGGAAGCGCGTCGGGCAGCGCCAGATCGAGGGCGCAGGGGATGCCGGTCGCGGCGGAGAAATGGGTCGCTTCATCGCGGATCGCCGCCGCCAAATCGGGCGCGGAAAGCTGCGCCGCGCGCAAATCGTCGATGGCGCGGCGCGCTTCGGCCAGCGTGGCGCGGGCGCGCGCCATCGCCTGCTGCACGATGCCCTGCGCTCGTCCCCCCCGTCCGGCGTCCAGATGCGAATCCACGGCCTCCAATTGCAGCAGCAACCCCGCCAAGCCCTGGGCCAGCGTGTCGTGCAACTCCCGCGCCATCCGCTGGCGTTCGGCGGCTAAGGTCAGCGCCTCGATGCGTTCAGCGTGCTTGGCCAGTTCGGCGTGCGCGATCTCCAACTCGCGCAGCAGCGTTTGGGCGCGGTCGCGTGCCTCCACCTGGCGCGTGTAGAGCACCACGTAGATGACGACGAAGAGTGTCAGCGGCGGCGCGTACAGCAGCCACGTCCACAGTATATCGCTCCCTTGGATCAGCAGCAGATTGCCCGTCACCAACCCCAGCCAGATGATGACGACCAGCATCACCTGCCGTTTTCCCGGCAACATCCCTACAGCGATGCCCAGCAACGCCGGATAGAGGCTCAGAACGATGCTGAAATCGCGTGGAAAGAGCGTGATGACGAAAATTAGCGCGGCCTGCACGCTCAGGTAGATCACGATCTGCCGCGTGGATTTCATAAAAGCGGGGCTGAGCCAGTACAAAGCGATGTGCACCAGCATCAATGCTGTGAAGGGGATCAGCCGAATCGGTTCCCGCATGGCTGGGATAGATCGAATGGCCATCGCAGCCGTCCCACCCAGCACCAGCGTCACCATCACGAAGAAAAGACGCGCCTCGCGGACGTCCGGCGCGTGCATCTCCTGAAATCCCAACCATTCTCGAAGTGTTGTAACCCATCGTTGTGTCTTTCTCATAACTTTATTGTACCCGATTCAGCCGCTTCTGCCATTGTGCAAAGGTACAGTGTACGAAAGGGTAGTCTCAAACTCTCCGAATGACCGATGACAACGCCGATGCCATTGGCTATACTATGGGCAAGTTTGGATACAACACAAGTTCAGGAGGACGAAACGATGAACGACATCGCAATTCAGGTTCGCGACTTTCGCAAAACTTATGGGGAGACGGTGGCCGTGGATGGCATCAGCTTCGAGGTGCGGCGCGGCGAGATCTTCGGGTTGTTGGGGCCGAACGGCGCCGGCAAGACCAGCACGCTCGAATGTTTGGAGGGGCTGCGCCAGGCTGACGGCGGCGCGCTGGACATTTTGGGCGTGGACCCCGCGCGTCAGGCGCGCAAATTGCGCCACTTGATCGGTGTGCAACTGCAAAGCTCCGGCCTGCCCGCCGATATGCAGGTCGGCGAGGCCATCCGCTTCTTCTGCGCCTATCACGGCGTGGCGCCGCGCTTCGATCTCATCGAGCGGTTAGGCTTGCAGGCGAAACAGCGCAGCACCTACGCGCAGCTTTCCACGGGGCAGCAACGACGCTTAGCGCTCGCGCTGGCCGTGGCCCACCATCCGCCCGTTATCTTTTTGGATGAGCCGACGGCCGGGCTGGATGTCGGATCGCGCGCGGAGTTGCACGCGCTGGTGCAGGAGCTGCGAGATGCGGGCGCCACCATCATCTTAGCGACCCACGATATGGCCGAGGCCGAGAAGATGACCGACCGCGTCGCGATCCTGCTGCGAGGCAAGATCGTCGCTGCCGGCGCGCCCCGTGAGATCACAGCGACCGGCGCGGGCTTCACCAAGGTCTTGGTGCGCACCGAGCAATCTGCGCTTCACCGAAACGGCGCCGCGTTCCCCGGCGTCAGCCATCACCTGTTGGATGAGGCGTACGCTATCTACTTCAGCGCCGATCCCGGCGCTACCGTGACGGCCTTACTGCACTATATCGCCGCGCGCGACGATGCGTTGATCGACCTGCGCGTCGAGCGGCCCACCTTAGAAGAACGTTTTCTAGAAATCACCACGGAGGTATCAAAATGACCGCGTTTATCCACCATTTTACATTTGAATTCAAGACGGGCCTGCGAAATTCTACCCTGCTGTTTATGAACTATCTCTTCCCCCTCGGCGTCTACGCGATGATGGGGCTGGTGATGACCCAGGTCAATCCTCTCTTCGTCGACACCCTCTTCCCGGCGATGACCGTCTTCGTCATCCTGGGCGGCACGATCTTGGGCCTGCCCAGCCCGCTGGTCGAAGCGCGGGAGGCCGGCATCTACCGCAGCTACAAGATCAACGGCGTCCCTGCCGCGTCCATCGTCGCCATCCCGGTGCTGACGACGATGTTCCACGCGCTCATCGTCACGGCGGTGGTCGCGCTTACCGCCGCGCCGCTGTTCGGGGGCGTCGCGCCCGGCCATTGGTTGCCCTTCGCCGGCGTCGCGGCCCTGACGGCCTTCGCGTGCAGCGCTGTCGGCGCGCTCATCGGCGTCATCGCCGCGAATACCCGCGCCACGACCTTGCTCTCCCAACTCATCTTCCTGCCCTCGATGCTCATCGGCGGGATGATGGTCCCGCTGGACTTCCTGCCGGCATCGATTCAGCGCTTCTCCGCCCTGTTGCCCACCACCCACGCGATGCAGGCGCTCGAAGGCTTGGCCTACGACCAACCGACCGCCTTCGCGCCCACGTTCTCCATCCTTGTACTGTTAACCAGCGGCCTGCTCGCCTTTGGCCTGGCGATTTATCTCTTCAACTGGGATAGCCGCAACCAGACCCGCCGGGGGCATCCGCTGCTGGCTCTGATCGCGTTCGCGCCGTATCTGGTGAGCATGGTTCTGTAACCAGTCGCTACTTCGATCTCACTCACAGCCCCCCGCCAGGGGGGCTGTTGGTGTACAAAAAAGTCGGCTGATCGTCGGAAAGCATCCCGCCGCGCCCCGCGCCGAGGATTGAAATCCCCGGCTACTAAGCGCAAGTCAACTAATGAAGATTAAGAAAATAATTCGGTAATAGGAGAGTGTTGATAATCTATCGCCCGGACGTAAACATCCAAGCTCAAAGGGCAAAGCCTCCTTCGGAGGCTGAATCTACGAGCCTGCAAGGCTTTGTTCTTTTAGCGCGGGGACTTCCATCCCCGCGCGAAGAAGGCAAAATTATTACCGAATTAATTTTTTAACGTGACCTTTGCCCGCCGGACACAAATCGAATAATTGGATTTACAGTATCAGTTTAGTTACGTGAGTGGGTGTTTGTAGCGGGATAGC
>JBKHCQ010000030.1:0-16702 GCA_046541755.1 Anaerolineales bacterium
ATGAGTGACGCGCGATTGTCAGATTGAGGATGAAGCCGAGCGCGCTCTTGGGCGCAACTTTGGGATTTGGATTTCGTTTAGAAAGTGATGCGACGTAGATGAAACGAAGACGGAACAAAGACGGAACGAAGACGGAACGAAGACGGAACGAAGACGGAACGTAGATAAAAGATTATGGTAATAGGATACCGCGAGAAACCGCTTCAATCTATCATTGGCATACTATCGACCGCGCGCGAGCCTTTGCGCGGGCAACGTCTCGCGCTGGCGCGTGCGGGATGGATTATGTTAGCCTGTCTATCGCTCTCTCTCTTCGTCATTGCCGTCCCGCAGCGCTTTATGGATCTCTTGCAGGCCGGCGTGGACTATGCCGCCGCGCTCTCAATTTTAGACCTGCCCATCACCTTTTACGCGCTCTACTTCCTCCTCCCCGAGGTGGTGACGGTCATCGTCTTCACATTGGTCGCCGCCGTCCTCTTCTGGCAAAAATCCAACGACGGCATGGTGCTCTTCGTCTCGATGACCGTTTTACTACTGGGCGTGACCTTTCCTCCCACGCTCGACGTGCTGAGCGAGCAACCACTCTTGTGGCGCTTAGTCCTCTTAGTTCAAGGCCTAGGCGCTATGATGAGTTTGATTTTTTTCTTTGTCTTCCCCGACGGCGTGTTTGTTCCGGCCTTTTCGCGCATCTTGGCGGGCATCATCACAGTGTGGGCGCTGAGTTGGGCGCTGTTGCCCAATGCCTGGACGACCCCGCCGGCGGAGAGCGGCCTGGGAACGGAGTTGTTCTTGTTGGGACTATACTTTGTGGGCCTGGGCGCGCAAGTCTATCGTTACTTCTACATCTCTTCTGAAGAGCGTCAACAACGCACACGCTGGCTCGTCTTAGGGCTGATTGTGACGCTGATCGGTTGGGCATTCTTCGCAATCTTGGGCTTGATGACGCCCTGGTTGCCTTCTGGCCTGCCCCGCTCGATCTATGGGTTAATCTATAACGTTGCGTCTGGCTACTTCCCACCCCTGGTGCTGCTGCTCGCGATGGGGATCTCGATTTTGCGCTATCGCCTGTGGGATATCGACCTCCTGATCAATCGCGGCCTGGTCTACTCGACGCTCACCACGCTCCTGGGCGGGATGTACCTGTTGGTTGTCTTCATCCTCACCATCGTGGTGCGGGCCATCTTCAACACGGCGAACAACACCCTGGTCGTCTTCGGAGCGACGCTGATCATCGCGCTCTCCTTCAATCCCCTGCGGAAACGCATCCAAGCCCTGATCGATCGCGCGTTTTATCGCACCGAGGCGGACTATCAAGAGGTCATCCAGGCGATGAGCACGGAACTTGCCGCCAGCATCGACTTAGATCGCCTGAGCCATCTGCTGTGCGATGAACTGCCAGCGCAATTACAAATCAACGGAGCAATGCTCTCCATCGTCAAGCCGGAGAGCGGGTGCTTGGCGATGGTCAATTACACGGACGAGAGCTGCTATCTGCCGCTAAAACATCCGCTGATCACCTACTTGAAGCGCACCCATCACCCCATCACGACGATCAAACCGCCGCCGAATTTCCCGGCGGCGGCCCGCACCATCTTGGAACAGCACGAGATTCGGCTGTGCCTGCCCCTGATTGTGGGCGACGAGTTGATCGGCCTCTATCAATTAGGCTCGAAGCTCTCCGGCGGCGCCTACAGCCGGCAGGAGATTCAATTGCTCTCGATGCTGGGGCAGCAGACGGCGGCCTCGGTGGAAAACGCTCGTCTCTATCGGCAATTACAACGCTACAACTTGCGATTAGAGGAACAAGTTCACACCCGCACCCAAGAGTTGGAGACCGCCTATCAGAATTTGGAGGAGGAACACGCTAAGTTAGATGTGGTCTTACGGAACGTCGCCGATGCCCTGGTGGTGACCGATCTGGCGGGCTGCATCACGCTGGTCAACCCCGCCTTCGAGAAATTGGTCGGCAACTCGCACGTGGCCCTGACGGGGAAACAGTTGGGCGCGATCTTCCCCGATGAGACGTTGGCCTCGGCGGTGCAGGCGGCCCGCGAGAGCGCGCCGTTAGTCATCACCGTGGATGCCAAGTGGCAGCAGCACATCTATCGCGCCTCGGCATGCGCGCTGACGGGCGAAACCTACCGCATCGAGGGCGTCGTCACCATTCTGCGCGATATCACCCGCGAGGTTGAAATCTCCCAGATGAAGGATGAGTTCGTCTCGATGGTCTCGCACGAGCTGCGCACCCCGATGACCTCCGTGATCGGCTTCAGCAAACTGATCCAGAAGCAATTCCACCGCAACATCCAGCCCGCGCTGCCTTCGGACGATAAGCGATCGCAGCGCGCGTCCCAGCGCATCGCGGATAATCTGGACATCATCGTCAGCGAGGGGGATCGCCTGACGCGGCTCATCAACGACGTGTTAGACGTCGCCAAGATGGAATCGGGGAATCTTCAGTGGCAGATTGGGGAAGTTGATCTCTGTACCGTGCTGGAATCCAGCATCGCGGCGATCAATTCGCTGGCCCGACAAAAGAAACTGCTCATCAAGATGGAATTGGCGGAGGATTTACCCGTGCTCTACGGCGATCACGACCGCTTGGTGCAGGTGGCGACCAACCTGCTCTCCAACGCGGTGAAATTCACGGATGAGGGACGCATCCTGGTGCGCGCGCAGCAGATGGAGGCTGGCGCGGAGTTCGCGTCGCACGGGCTGCGCTTCCCGACGGGCGTCTGCGATGGGCCGC
This sequence comes from Anaerolineales bacterium, assembly GCA_046541755.1. Classification (GTDB taxonomy): domain Bacteria; phylum Chloroflexota; class Anaerolineae; order B4-G1; family SLSP01; genus JAAAOZ01. Next base: position 2,750 of record JBKHCQ010000030.1, read on the forward strand.
TTGAGCAACCAATGGCGGTCATCAGCGTGATCGACACAGGCGTGGGGATCGCCGAGGAGGATGCGCTCTACGTCTTCGAGAAGTTTCACCAAGTGGGCAACAATCGGAATGGCTCGCGCCGGCCCGGCACCGGCTTAGGCTTGCCCATCTGCCGCCAAATCGTGGAATTCCACGGCGGGAAGATCTGGGGCGAGAGCGAGTTGGGCAGGGGATCGCGCTTCATCTTCACGCTGCCAATCGAGACGTCGAAGCAGGTCATCGAAGAGATGGCGCGGGAAAACATGGCGTAACCCCGGAAGGTTTTGATCGCGTCCGCCGTTAGTACAAAAACAGCTCCCAAAAACACGTGTTTTTGGGAGCTGTTAGATTTTTGCAACGTCCACGCTACATCCCTTTACATCTCCAGATAGGCCTTCCACGCGGTAGGAATCTCGCCGGAGGCGACGAGGTAGTTGCTGCGCGGCGTCTTCGGCTCCCAGCGGAGCTTCATGTTGGCCTCGTGCGGCGTGCGATCTGCCTTGCGTTGGTTGCAGCGCGCGCAGGCGCAGATGGTATTGCCCCAGGTGTTCTTGCCTCCGCGACTGACCGGCCAGATGTGATCGACGGTGAAATCTTGCTTGGATAGGATGTGGCCTCCCTGGCGGTCGCCGGGACGATGGCCACAGTAGGCGCAGGTGTAGTTATCGCGCCGCAGGACACCGGATCGATGCCAGTGAGCGTTGCGGCGCGGCACATTGATGTAGCGCCGCAGCCGGAGCACCGTGGGAATGGGAAAGACCTTGGACACGCTCCGAATCTCGATGGCATCATCGCACGCCGCGACGACGCGCTCCCGAAGGATCAACGACAACGCGTGCTTCCAGGTGATCACATCCAACGGCTCGTAACTGGCGTTCAACAGCAAAACGCTGGCCATAACACGCACCTCTCATCTGTCTCAATTGATAAAGTCCATCCCAAGATGTACGAGACGGTCCGCACACAACATCTCTACACCCACACCGACCTGTTTGAATTGTAACGCAGTCTTGAAATTTTGTGAATTACAATTAAGTTACACGGCGCGCAGATAGCACGCCCACTGTTCCAACCCCTCCTGGGGCGCGAGGTAGTAGCCGTTCTGGCGATAGAGCCGGACAACCTGAGGCAGCAGGCCCGTAGTGATCTCGTAGTTGATCGTCTCGGCCCAACTGGCGACCTCCTCCGGCGTGAGTTCTTCCTCGCCTTGGCGGCCGATGGCGACGACCTCATCGCCCACGCGGACGCCGGGAATATGCGTCACATCGACCACAAATTGATCCATGCAGATGCGCCCGCGAATCGGCGCGCGCTGGCCGTGGATCAACACCGCGCCCCGATTTGAAATCAGCCGGGGGTAGCCATCTCCGTAGCCCAGCGAGACCAACGCCGCGACCATCGACTGTTCTGTGATGTAGGTGCGCCCATAGCTGATGGCGCTGCCCGGCGCGAGTCTCCGCACGTGAATGACGGTGCTCTTGAGCGTGAGGGCGCGACGCAGCGGGAAGGACGGCGCGCTGGCGGGCGTGGGCGCCATCCCGTAGATGAGCAGCCCCGGCCGCACCGCCGCCAGATGTGCCTCCGGCAGATTGACCAGGCCGGCGCTGTTGCAGACATGCGGCATCGGGATGTAGAAGCCCTCATCCTCCAGCGCTGCGATCATTTGCGTGAACCGTCGCCATTGACCGCGCGCGTGGGTCAGATTGGGGGCGTCAGCGGTGGCGAAGTGGGAAAAAATGCCCTCGACGATCAGATTCGGCAGCGAGGAGAGGTAGTACATAAAGCCTATCGTCTTCTCCAGGGCCAGGCCGTAGCGGCTCATCCCCGTGTCGATTTTGACATGGATGCGGATTGGGCGGTCGGCGCGGGCCGCAAGCGCCCGCGCGGTCTCCCGATCCACCACCGTGGGCGTGATATCATGCGCCAGCACCAAATCAACGCCGGATCGGGGCGTGTGGCCCAACAACAAAATCGGCGCGGTGATCCCGGCCTCGCGCAAGGCCACGCCGGCCTGGATGCGATGCACCGCCAGCCAAGCCGCGCCGGCATCCAAGGCCGTGCGGGCCACGGGCAACAGGCCATGGCCATAGGCATTGGCCTTCACCGCCGCGATAATCTCCGTATCTGCTCCTACATAGGCCCTGATCGCCTGGACATTATGGGCAATCGCGTCCAAATCGATCTCGGCCCACGTCACAACGCCATCTGGAATCATAAACGCCGCCACTCCTGCGAAAATAGTCGCTTAGTCGGGTAGTCGGGTAGTCGTCCTCCAACGTTTAGACGTCTCACATCATAAATCATTTTGGGAAGGTTTCCAGTCGGGGTAAGATAGCGGTCGGGGACAAATGACCGTTGCATTCGCGCGTAGCTGTGATAGACTTGATTTTGTTTGGCCGTCTATTATCTCAACAAGTCTCAACTGATTTAACCACAATAGAGCATAGAGAAAGGGAAAGGGAATAGGAGATAGAAATGGACATTGAAAAACGTCACAAGTTGTTGCGCATGATCTCGACGGTATTTAAAGTCGTCGCGTGGATTATTTTGATCTTTGGGCTGTTGGCCTCGACGGGGGTGTTGGTGCTCGGGTTGACCGGAGGACTGTTTGAGGGGCCAATGGGGCCAATCGGGCCGCGGCTCGTCGCGCCGATATTGCTGGGGCTACCAGCTTTCTTGATCGGGTTGTTGATCACGCTGTTGAATTTCTGTACGTGGTACGCGGCCGGCGCGCTCATCTCGCTCTTCATCGCCATCGAAGAGAATACCCGCGCCACCGCCCACTGGCTCGAATCGCAGCCGCAGGCCGCCACCCCCACGCCGCCGACCTATGATCCGGCGGTGCTGCAAACCCCGCCCCCGCCTTCGATTCGGCAGGTGTAGGCCGGAGCTGTAAATCACTTTTTCTCGTAACGCAAACAGGGCACGGATCTCCGTGCCCTGTTCGCGTCTTAGGTGATGATCAACTTAGTCGACTTCGGCCTCCGGTATCTCCGAGGGCGTGAGGATCATCTCGTCGCGCGCGGGGCCGACGCCGATGAAGGTAATCGGCGCGCCGATCAACGCTTCGACGCGCTCCAAGTAGGCGCGCGCGCTCGCCGGCAGCGCGTCGCGCTCCCGCACCTCGCGGATATCCGCCTCCCAGCCCGGCAACTCCTCGTAGATGGGGTGCGTGTTGGCCAGCACATCCAGGCCCCACTCGGCGGGGAAGCGCGTGTAGCGCTCGCCCTCGCCCTCGTAAGCCACGGCGATCTTGAGCGCGGGCAGCCCGCTGAGCACATCTAACTTCGTCAGCGCGATCTCCGTCAGGCCGTTGACCTGAATCGCGTGTCGGAGGATGGGTATATCTAACCAGCCGCAGCGCCGGGGGCGCCCCGTGGTCACGCCGAACTCGTGGCCGACCTCGCGAAGGTGCTCGCCGGTCTCATTCTCCAACTCAGTAGGGAACGGCCCCTCACCGACGCGGGTGGTGTAGGCTTTGGCGACGCCCACCACGCGCGCGACCTCCCGCGGGCCAAAACCCAGGCCCGTCAGCGCGCCGCCGCTGATGGGCGAGGAGCTGGTGACGTAGGGGTAGGAGCCGAAGGTCAAATCCAAGAGCATTCCCTGCGCGCCCTCGCACAGCACATCTTGCCCAGCGGCCAACGCATCCCCCAAGAAAGCCGCGCCATCGACTAGGTAGGGCGCCAGGCGCTCCGCTGCTTCTTGCAGCTCCTCGATGATGGGGCCGACGAGCTGCGGGTCTAACTCGTAGAGGCGGATCAAACGCTCGTTGTGGATCTCCACCAGATGGCGCGCGGCCTCGGCGAAGGTCGCCGGATCGCGCATTTGGCCGGCGCGCAGCCCGATGCGGCCCGCTTTATCCGCGTAGGCGGGGCCGATCCCGCGCTTGGTCGTGCCGATAGCCTGCTCGCCCCGCTTCGTCTCGGAGGCGCCGTCTAACGCGCGATGCGTCGGCAGGATGAGATGAGCGCCGGCGGCGATCTTGAACCGCTCCGGCGTCACGGTGATGCCGGCCTCGTCCAGCGCATCCAACTCCTCGAGCAGGCGCAACGGATTGACAACCGTTCCCGCCCCGATCAGACAGACGACATCAGAATGGAGAATACCGGACGGCACGAGGTGCAATCCCAGCTCGTGCCCCTCCGCCACGACGGTGTGACCGGCGTTATCGCCCCCGTTATAGCGGGCCACGATATCGGCCTGGGCGGCGAAGTAATCGACGACGCGCCCTTTTCCCTCATCTCCCCACTGCGTTCCAACAACGATGGTAACTGGCATAGAAATCTCTCCTTCGAAATTAGTTAAAAGCTGCAACTTAAAGACAGTAACCAGGTTAAAAGTTACACCGCGTCGGGCGCCTGGTCGGAGGCTTCCAGCGGCAGGATGACATAGAATTGACTGCCGGGGCACGTCTCTTCGTCGCGACCGGGGCTTTCGGCCCAGATGCGCCCGCCGTGAGCCTCGATCAAACCCTCGGTGATGGCCAATCCCAGCCCAGCGCCGCCGCCTTTGAAGCCCGTCTGGCTGCGCGAGTGGTGGAGAATGTCCTCGGTGCGGGCAAATTTGTGAAAGATCTGGGAGAGCATCGTCGATTTGATGCCGATCCCCGTGTCGCTGAAGATTAGCTTCAGCACCGTGTCGCCGTCGAGCGTGAGCACCTCCCCGCTGATCGTAATTTTGCCGCCGTCGGGCGTGTATTTGATGGCGTTGCTGATCAGATGACTAAAGGCCTTGGTCAGGGCCTCTTCATCCGCCTCGATGTCCGGTAGGGTAGCTAAATTTTCGGTGGCGAAAACTAACCGTCGTTCTTTCAAGACGTCATTGAACTCCGCGTGCAGGGTGTTGACCAAGGATGCAATCGAGATCGACGTAGGTCGCAGCATCAGCGAGCGGCTGTCGATGGCGGCCATATCCAACATCTTGTCGATGATGCGATGCAGGTCACAGGCGCTGGCATTGAGATAGGTGATCATCTGCTGATAACGTTGATCCGCCATTAACTGCGCATCGGTGAGCAGCAATTGGCTGTAGCCGCTTAGAATGGTCAGGGGCGTGCGCAACTCGTGCGAGGCGATATCGATAAAGTGGGTCTTGGAGCGGTCCAGGTTTTCCAGTTCCGCGTAGGCGCGTTGCAACTCGGCGGTGCGCGCCTTGACCTTGGCCTCCAGATCGCGATTCAGAGCGGTGATCTCCTCGTAGAGACGCGCATTCTGTAAAGCGATGGCCGCATACCCCCCGAAGGTGCCGGCAAAAGCGACCTCCTCATCCGTATAAGGCGTGGGCGTCTCCCGCGCCAGCGAAAGCATCCCCAAAATCTCGTCTTCGTGGATCAGCGGGACGCCGATCCAACTGAGCGCCGGGAGCAGATCATCCAAGAAGTACCAATCCGCGCGCTGCAACACGTTGGGCACAGTCAGGGGGCGGCGCGTCTGCCGAATTTCATCGAAGACATCGCCCGGTCGGATCGGCACGCGGCGCCGGCCAGCATCGTGGCCCGCCGGGAAACCGCGCGCTACGACAATCTCCAATTCATCATCCGCGCACAACATCACCAGCCCGCGATCATAGGGCACGACGGCGTGCAGTTGGTCCAAGATCAAGGAGAGCACCTCGCCTAAATCCAATGTGCGGGTGAGCGCCCGGCCGACGCTGTGCAAGGTCTCGGCCAGTTGCCGGCGCGTCTTCTCCGCCTCGAACAAGGCGATGTTCTGGATCGCGATGGCGGTTTGGTTCGCCAGCAACCGCAACAGATGGCGATCCTCATCGGGGAAAGCGTCCACGCGGTCGCTCTGGATATCCAAGACGCCCAGCAAGCGATGCCCCACTCTCAGCGGGATCGCCAGCTCCGCGCGATAAGGTCGGCGGAGCGCGGCGTCGGAGAAGCGCGCGGCGGTCGCGTCGGCGGTGTGATGCGCGGATTGACGGCGCTTCGCGGCCCAGCCGACGATGCCATAGCCCATCGGGATGCGCGCGCCAAGTTGGCGCTCGGCGTAGGCGGCGTTTCCCGCCTGCGCCCGGACGATCAACTCGTTGGTGTTTTCATCCAACAGAAAGAGGCTCAGGTTGGTGTATTGATAACGCTGCTGGATCAGTTCCGTGATTTGGGCAAGCAACTTTTCGCGATCCAGGACGCCCGCGATATGCTGCACAATCTGGATGACCGTGTCTAACTGCTCGGAGCAGTGGGCCAGCGCTTGGCGTTGCTGCTGGGCCTGCGCTTGATTTTGGATCAGGCGCTCATTGATGCGCCGCCGCAGGAGGTGGATAAAGGTCCCAATGATGGTCGCGGCAAACATCCACAGCCCCAATTCCTTCCATAACGCTTCCGGTAAACGGGGTAACCCAAGGCCGACCCAGCTCATCCAGACCGCAAGACCGAAAAGTGCAAACCAGCGAGTGGAGAGGAACGCCAACCCGGCGGCGGGCAGAAGAACCATCGGCCCGACCAAGCGCAGCGGTTGCTCGGTTAATCCTAAGTAATGCAAACTGTTGAGCAAAGCTATCGTGCCCATCAAGGCTAAAACGGGATCGACATGCTTGAATTTCACAGGGCGGAACCTGAGAAGGGCCGCCAATCCAAAAGAGATGAGGCTGGAGACGGCGGCCAACATCACCATAGCCCCCCGCTCATCAGCCGGCAGGGTTAAGCCGTAGACGAAAGCCGAGATGATGTAGTAGATACCGGTCGCCAAAGCTAACGACGGCAAAATCTCCGAGAGTATCTTTTCTACCTGCAATTGGATGTAATCCGACGGCGGCGAAAAGAGATTTCGGGCGATCTGGGGTAGCGATTTTCTGCGCGTGTTACTCATTTTGTAGACCTTTTTTTTGCGGATCTTTAAGTTGACACAGATAAATCTTCAATGGAAAAGCTCTCCGGTAATAGCTGAACTATAGTATGCTCGTGATAATGCCCATCCAACCGCGCGATGAAGACCGGTGTATCGGGGGCGGAGAACTCCTGTATCACCTGCCGGCACGATCCGCACGGCGGCCCGCCGTTCTCGGTCGCGACGGCTACCGCCGCGATGGCGCGCGCGCCTTCTGAGATGGCCTTGACGACCGCCACGCGCTCCGCGCACAACGTGAGGGAATAGGCGGCGTTCTCGACGTTGCAGCCGGTGAAGACACGCCCATCCTCGGTCAGGATGGCCGCCCCGACTTTGTAGTTGGAATACGGCGCATAGGCGCGCTCGCGGGCCGCAATCCCGGCGGCAATTAAGTCCTCGGCGATGATGTCAGATCGCTCCATCGGTACACTCCTTATCAGGCCTCATCCGACGCCTCGGCGGATGAGGCTTCCTCCTCTGTTTGCTCCTCGGTGTTGCGAATGCGCGCCGGGACGCCGTAGGCGACAGCCCCCGACGGCACATCGTGGGTCACGACCGATCCGGCGCCGATTTTCGCCCCCGCGCCGATATGCACCGGCGCGACTAGCATCGCATCGGAGCCGATGAACGCGCCCTTCTCGATGACCGTCGGATGTTTGCGCTCGCCATCATAATTGCACGTGATCGTCCCCGCGCCGATGTTGACCGCCGCGCCGATCTCGGCGTCGCCCAAGTAGCTGAAGTGGCCCATCTTAGCGCCCGGTCCCAGCGTGCTGTTCTTCATCTCGCCGAAGTTGCCCATATGCGCGCCCTCGCACATCCGCGCGCCCTTGCGCAAATGCCCAAAGGGGCCGATGTCGGCGTCGTCCTCCATCACGGCATGCTCCAGCACCGAGGCCAACACCCGGCAGCGCTGGCCGAGCGTGCATTGCTCGATGATCGTGTTCGGGCCAATTTCGCAGTCCTCGCCGATGATCGTCGCGCCGCGCAGGTGCGTGTTCGCGTGGATGACCGTATCCCGCCCGATGGTCACCTCCGGGCCGATGGTAATCGTCGCCGGATCCATCAGCGTCACGCCGTTGAGCATCCACGCGCGGTTGATGCGCTGGCACAGCGCCGCCTCGGCGGCGGCCAAATCCACGCGCGTGTTGATGCCCAACGTCTCGGCGGGATCATCGGCGGTCACGCTGACGATGGGCCGGCGGGCGCGGGAGGCCATCCCGATGAGATCGGTGAGATATAACTCGCCCTTGTTGGCGCTCGGTTTGAGCTGGAGCAGGTGCTCCCACAGAAAATCGGCGGCGAAGACATAGACGCCGACATTCAACTCGCGTATTTCCCGCTCGCGGGGCGAGGCCTCGACCTCCTCGATGATGCTTAACACGCGATTCTCCGCGTCCCGCAGAATGCGCCCAAAGCCGCGCGGATTCTCCCGGATCACCGTGAGCAGCCCAACAGCGGCCTCGGTCTCGGCTTGGCGGCGAACCAGCGCGTGCAGCGTCTCCAACTGGAGCAGCGGCATATCGCCATAGAGCACCAACACCTGATCGCAGTGACCTTCTAACATCTCGCGCGTCTGAAGCACCGCGTGCCCCGTGCCTAAGCGCTCCGTCTGGCGCACGTAGCGCGCGCGCGCGCCGGCCCAGGCGCGAATCTCCGCCTCGGTCTCCGGCCCAACAACCAACACGGGCGGTTCAGGGACGAGCTGGGCGGCCAGATCCAACGTATAACTCAACATCGGGCGCTCGCCCACCGGATGGAGCACTTTGGAGGTCTTAGATTTGAAGCGTGTGCTTTTGCCCGCAGCTAAGGCGACAACGGCTAACGTCATAACGGTCTCCTTTATCTATGCTTATCTACGCTACGTACTCTACGGGTTGTCCATTCAAGAGGTTTTACGGTGGCGTTTTAGGATTTAGAGCTTTCTCCACGGATATTCCCGTGAAAAACGACTCGTATTTGGAGGTCGGTTGCTTTAGAATAATTCCAACCCCTGCATTATAGCATAGACCAAAGGTTAAACAATTGCAAGTCTATAAGGAGAATCGCCAAAATTAAGGGGGGATTTTATATCGAGGTAGTTGAACGCTTCCTTGGGGTTTATTGACTAACCTGCAAAACACGCTATACTCGTTTTCGTAATGAATGATATAATCATGATACTATAAAATACCATGGATGATACCCTAACAGGGCGCAAAATAGGGTCCTTTGAAGTCTTGGAGAAGATCGGTCAGGGGGGCATGGCCGAGGTTTACAAAGGACGCCAACCGGCTCTCCGGCGGATGGTGGCGATTAAGCTCCTAGGACGCTCTTTACAAACGGATGCCTCACTCACCGAGCGCTTCCAACGAGAAGCGCAGGCTGTCGCTGGGTTGCGACATTCCAATATTGTTCAGGTACATGATTTCGGCGTCTTTGAGGGTGGCCATTACCTGGTGATGGAGTACATCGAAGGGCACGATCTGCGCCAGGCGATGGACGAGCGCTTCGAAAAGGGCGGGACCTTCTCCAAAGATGAGATTCTCCCGCTGTTGTCCCAGGTCGCTGCCGCCCTCGATTATGCGCACAGTAAAGGCATCATTCACCGCGATATTAAGCCCGGCAATATCTTGGTCACCACCGAAGGAGAAGCTATCCTCAGCGACTTCGGGTTAGTGATGCTCCAAAATCGCGTCAGCCAAATCACCCAAGGCCACACCTTCGGCACGCCGGAGTACATCGCGCCGGAGCAGGCGATGGATTCGCGCGCCGCCGTGCCCCAATCGGATATTTACGCGCTCGGCGGCATCCTCTACGAGATGGTCACCGGCCGCTTGCCCTTCGAGGCGGATACGGCCATCAGCTTGGCGATGATGCACATCAATGAGGAGGTCACGCCCCCGCGCGAGTACAACCCCGATCTGCCCCAGGCCGTGGAGAATGTCATCATGTGCGCACTGGCGAAGGCGCCAGAACACCGCTACGCTACGGCCCAGGAGATGATCGCCGCGCTGCGCCGCGCCTGGCGGGATCAGCCTCAGGCGGAGGCCGCGGGCGCGGCGCCTCCGCCGCCCGGCGAAGGTGTAGGCGCTGAGGATGGCCGCTCTGGCTTCGGGCGCCGCCCATGGATGTGGGCCATACTCGGCGTGGCGCTCGTGGGGATCATCGTTCTGGGCTACGCGCTACTGGGTGATGGCTCGCTACCCCTCATCGGCGCGTTAACTGCGCCCACAGAGACGCCGACAGCGACGCTGACGCCCACGCCGACGCCCACCGCTACAGCGATCCCCCCCACGGCGACGCTAACGCCATCGCCCACGCCCCTCTCCGCCGCGAGCGCCGCGCCCACATCAACGCCGACAGCGACGCCCACGGCCACACCTTCCCCCACACCCACGCCAACCGAGACGCCCTCCCCCACGCCGACGCCCACATTATCCCCCGGCCAAGTGCTGACCCGCACCGTCGATGGTATGGCAATGCGTCACATCCCCGGCGGCGAGTTTTTGATGGGCGCGCCGGAGAAGGACGACGCGGCCCGTCGGGACGAGACGCCGCAGCACCCCGTCGTCTTAGCCCCCTTCTGGATCGATGAGACGGAAGTCACGGTCGATCAGTACAAGATGTGCGTCGCGGCCGGGGCGTGCGAGGCACCCTACACCCGCACGCAGTACGATAATCCGGCCAGGGGCGACCATCCGATGACGCTTATCAGTTGGGATGACGCGGTCGCTTATTGCGCGTGGATCGCCGAAGCGACGGGCTGGGACGCGGGCCTTCCCACCGAGGCGCAGTGGGAGTTCGCGGCCTCGTGGGACAGCGCGACCCAATCGAAGCGCCGCTATCCCTGGGGCGATGAGTTGGACCGAGCGCGCGTCCATCTGGGCAGCACAACCGCGCCGGTCGGCGGCTATCCCGAAGGCGCCAGCCCTTACGGCGTGTTGGATCTCGCCGGCAATGTCTGGGAATGGGTGGCCGATTGGTACGACCGCGATTATTATGAGCAGGCGTCTTTCCCCCCTAATCCCACCGGCCCGGAAAGCGGGACCTACAAGGTCTTCCGAGGCGGCGCCTACGATTCCATCGCCAACTTCACCACGCAACTGCGCACCACCTACCGCGAGGTGGGCGCGCCGGAAGGGACGACGGATCGTCCCGCCAAGGGGCCGAACCTGGGCTTCCGCTGCGTCGTCAACGGCGAGCGGTTGCCGTAAGTCTTCCCATCTTCCCATCTTCTTCGTCATAAATCTTTACGTCTTGATGTGAGATTGTCCCCTTCTTCCACGAAAGCCCTAAAATTGTAACCGTTTAATTTTATGAGCAACGCTCTCAGCCCTCGTCCTCGAGGGCGTCTGAGCAAATCGAAGGTGCTTGGTAAACGTCCCCGGGGACGGGACAACCAATCTCCCAGTAGCGATGCGAAATTTTGCGTCGCTACAGTAAACTTCCTGGAAGGTCGGGGAGAGATCATCCACCAGGTGAGGAGCTATGCCCGTGACAAAGCCATCTCCAGATAAAATGACCACGCTCTCGCAGGCTCGGCAGACAACGCTGGCCTCTTTGAGCAAAATCGATGAACAGACGCTTCAACGGCTCACCCGCCTCACGCTCCCTGAAATTCACGAGCTTCAGCACGAGGTGGCGCGGCTCCTGCCTGCCGGGAATCTACCGGCTTTTGTCTTAAATGGCTTGACCCAACTCAAGGGGCGGAAGCTCAACTCGGAGCGCGTGCACAAGGATTTGAGCACGCTAATGCGGGGCGTCGAATTGCTACCCGAGAGCCTCTACGGCGCGTTCTTCATCGGGCCGGCGGCGATCCTCCACGCTTATCAAAACCTCCTCAAATTGGCTGGCAAGGACATCCAAAGCGCGTTCCCCCAGGGGACTTGGCAATTCTACTTGCAGTTCGGCCTGCGTGAAGACACGGCGCGCCACGCCAACGAGACCAACGGCTTTCAGCAAGCGATCCCCGAACCGCGTGACAAGATCGTCGCGGCGGCGGCCTGGGTCAGCGCGGCCATTGATCTGATCTACCAATACGATGATCTGCTGGCGACCGATTGGCGCGAGCGGGTGATGTTGCGCCTTGTGTTGGACGAAGCGCAGCAGGCTGGGTTGGGGGAAACGCCTCTATTCACCAGCCTGGTCCGCGATTGGCGCCGCGCGTTGCCCTATCACCGCCCCCCCAAGCGCCCCGATTATCTGCGCCACCGTGTGGAAACCTTCCAAATTTTCCTCCAGGATCGCCTCCAAGCCCTGCCCGATGCAGCGCAAGATCGCGTGACGGCGCGCTATGCCGCCGAGCGTCAGGAGCGCCTGGCCGCCTACCTGGAGCAGATGACGATCCTCAACGCTCTCACGCCCACGACCTATCAGGAGCAAAAGACGCCCATTCAGATCTGGCGGGCATGTGTAGGATTTATTTGGAAAGGGCGCACTACGCTACTGCCCATCTGCCAGCGCAATGCAGAGGGTAGCCCGCTCTGCTATCTCCCGCGCGAGGATGCGCCGCCGGTTCCGCTCTTTGCGCATGGCAAGACGGGGCTGTGCAATGTCCAAGGGGCTGCGTTGATTGTCGACCGGGGCGGGCGCGTGCGATACGCCGACACGCAACGGCCATTGGGCCATCTGCGCCCGCCCGCGCCAGAGACGATTCGTGGTTGGATCGCGGCCATTTGTGATCGCAAAAGCAAGCATCGGCGCTCGCGGGTGGATGTGCAGTTGGCGAAGAGCCGACGCAAAGCGCAATCGGAGCTTCGCGAGAAGCTGCCTCGGGCCACGCAAACCGAGTTGACATTGCTGCGCCGCGCGCCGATTCTGATCAATTGGGACGAGCATCCCGTTGAAACCCCCCTGGCCGTCATCCGGCAGGATCATCGCGGCATTGGCGATCACGCGCTGACGCTCTTCCGCACCCAGCGGAGCACCGTCTACGACCAATCGCACATCTTCTTCGACGGGGTGTGGGGTATGGCGGTGGCAGAGATCATGACCGACGATGCCATCCATACCTACCACGATATGAGCGCGCAATCGACGGCGGCGCTGCCTCTGCCGCTTTCCGCGCTGAAGCTGGAAAGCTCCGAGGCCTTCAAGTCGCTGGCGGAGAAGCATCGCCTGGCGGGGGAAACGACGGCGGAATCGCAGGGCGTGGATATGAAGCGGCTCGCGCGCCTGCGCAAGCGGTTGCGGCAGCGCGGCGTGGGTCTCACGATCAATGATCTGTTGCTGCTCTATCGCTCGCTGCACGCGGGGCGTTACGAGCGCTCCGCGCGCGTGCAGCGCGTGATGGATGAGATGCAATATCGGCTGACGGCGGATGACTATCGGGCAGTCTGTCAGGCCATCGACGCGACGTTGGCCCGCTATCACGAGACCAACCCCGCGCTCCTCATCCCGATGGATGCCGGCTACGTCGCGCCGCACGAGCGTCTCTTCCCCACCACTTATCGTAATCCTCTGCCGGAGATTGCGCCGCTGCTCGCGACGACCCAGCAGCGATACGCGACATCTCGCGATCGCGAGGCGTGGGCGGCGTTCGATCGGGAACGGCGCGAGTTATTGGCGTATCTCAAGGCCTTCGGCGAGTATTTAGATGCGCTGAAAGCGGTGACGATGCGCGGCGAGAGCTTCAACACGGCGACGCTCCGCTTGCTGGGTCATCTCCCCCCGCAGATGCAGAGCCTGCTGGATCAGATCCCGCAGCATATCGACGCGCTCAATGAGGTGATCAAGGGCAACGAGGTCTTCTCCAACGTGGGGCGCGTGGCGCCGGGCAGCTCCCTGCAACGGTTCATCAGCGCGAAGGATGACGGGGTCACGAAGGAGCTGGTCTGGGGCATCCTGACCGATCATCAAGGGCAGATGCACATCAGCCTGCGCGATTTCCGCCCCTTTGTCGCGCAATTGGTCGCGCTGGGAGAGACCCAAGTCGCCACGATGTTGACGCAGGATTATCTGAATAGCTATGTCGCTGGTTTTAATACCTTTGTCGAAACATTGAGCGCTATCATCTCTGAGGAGTCCCCCTTCGATTAAAACCCTCCAACTCTCCCATCCAGCCTCCTAGGCTGGATATTTCTATGGTATCATAAGGGCAGGAGGAAATGTTAACTTGATC
>JBKHCQ010000031.1:0-16361 GCA_046541755.1 Anaerolineales bacterium
CTAGTAGTAAATTTCTAAAAAATCGGATTTTTAGAGTTCTTTCAGTAGAGTCATTAAAAGCTTCCCAAAACACTAATGTTTTATTGTAGAGACGCAAAATCTTGCGTCTCTACTGGGAGGTTTATTTTCCTGCAAATGCCTTATTTTCTTAATTTTCATCAGTCGCCGGCCTCGAGGAGTAAGGATGTCAAAACGTCATAGGATACATCGGGCGCTTAAAAGCTTTTCCCACATCGGAATGGCGGTGGTGATCGCGTGCCTCATCGTCGCGTGCGTTGGGACGCCCCTCGCGCCCACGCCGACTGTATCGGTCGTGCCGTTTCAGCGAACGTTACGTCTCTTTTGGGTCAACAGCTACGATGCCAACGATGCGAGCTTCCAGAAGTTGCAGGCCAGTGCTCTGGCGACCTTATCGGAGGCCGGCTATAGCGTGGACGCGGGCGCCCTGGAGATGGATGTCTATCACATGGACGCGGCGCGCTTCCCCAGCCTTTCCAGCCTCGACCCCATTGCCGATGTCGCCATTGCGCGCATCCAGGCATTTAACCCCCACATCGTTTTGGTCTCCGGCGATGCGGCGACCTTAAGTGTGATCCCGCGCTATCCTGACCCGCAAAAGCCCTTCATCTTCTGCGATATGATCGGCAATCCAAATGTGCCGGGCCTGCGTCGCCCGACGGTGAGAGGGGTCTTGGCGAACCCCCATCCGCTGCGCACCATTGCAATGGCACAAGCTTTTCTCGCAGAGACAGCGGATGGCCAGACGACGAACCCCGTAGACCGGTTCCTAATCCTCGGCGACGCCTCGATTGCGGGGCAAAGTGCGCTCGCATCGACCTATCGGGCCTTGCGGGAGATGGAGAAGAAGAGTGGGCCGACGCCGACGGTGGAGGTGATCAACGATTGGGCCGCATGGCAGGAGATAGCCGCCGAAGCCGCCCAAACCTACGATTTTATCCTCTTGTTGGGGTATAAATCGGTGCGGGATGCTAAGGACGTAGTGGTGCCGTCGGATGAGCTGATGGCATGGATGGTGGAGCATGTCTCTATCCCGATCTTCTCCCTCTCCAACGAAGCCGTCGTCAACGGCGCAGTGGGCGGCTTGGTTATGAGCCAGGAAGTTCAGGGCGAAGCCGTGGGCCAGATGGTGATTCGTATCGCGCAGGGGGCGCATCCCTCCTCGTTGACCGAGCGCTTAGCCTCCCAAAATCTCTTAGCCATCAACTTGGCGGCAGCTCGGCGCTGGAATTTGCCGATTCCCATCGCCTTTCCTCTGGCTGGTCGGGTGTATCGCGAGTTGCCGACCGTTCAACCCCCGCCGCCGGAGAGCGGCCATCGGTTGGATGGTGATACCTGGTATAATTATGGTTATAATTTAGATAACGGTCCCGGCATATTGGCAGAGCATAACCATAGGATGTCGAGAGGTGGTTCGTAATGGATAGGAATAATTTGAGTCTACGGTGGCGCATGATCTTCATCATCGCCGGTATTTTGGTGGTTTTACTAACGCCGATCTTTCTCTTTGCGAGAGCGCAATACATCAACGCTTATCAAGAGGCTTATCTGGGGAAGGGCGACTTGATCACCCTCCAAGTGAAACAGATCATTGAAACGGTGGCGCCCTACGTGATCACCTTGGACGATGCGCCTGGCTTGAGCCGCCTCTTGCAGGACATCACCTCAGAAGTCGAGGCGTTTGAATTTGTCGCGCTCGTCGAGGAGAGCGGCAGAATCATCGAACACTCCAATCCAGAGATGAAGGGAAAGTTCGTGCCAGAATTGCGTAACCTGGTGCCGGGTCAGGCCATCAGAAGGACGCTGCCGGAGGGCGAGGTCTATCTCGCCTCGCGCGCGATGCCGCTGCCGGGACAAGAAGATCGGACTCTATACATCGTCGTCGGCGAGGATGCCGGGCAAGTTTCACCGCTGCTGTTGCGCATCGCGCCCTTGTTTTTGATCCCGCTCTTTGTGGGGATCTTGATCGCCTCTTTGCACGCCTCCATCGACCGCTTGATCCTGCGCCCGCTAGATCGACTGATCGTGGGTGCTGTCGCTCTGGGGGCGGGCGACCTCTCCCACACCATCGCGTTAGATCGCAAGGATGAGTTGGGAGTCGTCGCCGATGCCTTCAACGAAATGGCCCAACGTCTGAAAGATCTGGTGCGCGATTTGGAGCAGCGAGTCGCGGAACGGACCGCCGCTCTGGAGCAGCGCACCGTCCAATTGGAGACGGTGGGCCTGGTCAGCAAGGAGGCCGCGCAGGTTCGGGATGTGATCTTGCTTTTGGAAACTGCCGCCGATGCGATTTCCGAGAAATTTGGCTTCTATCATACCGGCATCTTTGTATTGGATGATGTGAAAGAGTGGGCGATCTTACGAGCTGCTTCCTCGGAGGGCGGCCAGCGGATGTTGGCGCGGGGCCATCGCCTCCGTGTGGGCGAGGTGGGCATCGTGGGCTTCGTCGCCGATACGGGGCAGCCCCGCATCGCCTTCGATGTGGGCGTCGATGCGGAGTGGTTCAATAATCCCGATCTGCCGATGACGCGCTCGGAGATAGCCCTACCCTTGACGATGGAGGATGAAGTCATCGGGGTGTTGGATGTGCAGAGTGAGGTAGACCATGCCTTCACTGATGAGGACATCAGCATCTTGCAACTGTTGGCTGATCAGATCGCCATCGCGTTGCACAATGCCCGCTTGATGCAGGGGATGGAGGGCGCCCTGGAGGAGTTGCAAGAAATTCAGGCCGATTACAGTCGTCAGGGGTGGGCGCGGGTGGCCGCTCGCCTGCGTCCCATGGCCTACGAGTACGACCGCGTGGATGTCAGCCCGGTCCCGCCCTTCCCCGTCCCCTCCGATTTGCGCGAAGGCCAAGTATCTAACATCATGGTGAAGGATGGCGCTACGCCCGTGATGATGGAGGAGATGCGCTTGGGGCAGCGAGTGCTGGGTTACGTCGGTCTGGCGGATTCTCAGCGCGTGTGGACGGAAGAGGAGAAGGCGTTGGTGGCCTCGGTCAGTGAGCAGGTCGCCTCTGCCCTGGAGACCGCGCGCCTCTTCGAGGAATCCCAGCGCACGGCCGATCAACAGCTCTTGATCAGTCGCGTGTTGCAGGTCGCCGCCGCTCCCGACATCCCCTCTGATCAAGTGCTGTTGCAGATCGCGCGGGTGTTGGCCCACGGCTTAGATTTGGCCGTCGTCGTCTTCACCTTCCCCTATCCCGACCTGCCCTTTGTCCATCCCTACGCCGTTTTAGATCCGGAGGGCAATGAGCTGGATCTCTTCCGGGAGGAGTTCCCGCTCTCTGAGGAACACTACATCTTCTTCCGAGGGTTGACGCGCGCTGAGTTGGGGCCGATGGCGCCGCTGTTAGGCGGGGTCTCCTCCGTCTCGACGGACGAGCAGACGCACCGTTTCTTGACAAGCTACAACTTCGATCAGGTGCTCTACGTCCCGCTGCGCAGCGCCGGCGTGCATAGCGGCTTTATCGCGATGATCCAGCGGGTGGGCGATTCGCCCTTAGATCCCGATATTCGCGAGCTGGCCCAGAACCTGGCCAGCCAGATCGCCGTCGTCATCGAGAACCTCAACCTCACGGCGGCTACGAAGCGCCGCGTCGAGGCGCTGGGGCAACTCTACAACGCCGGCGTCGAATTGATCACGGTATCGGATGTCGAGGAGTTGCTGGGGCGGGCGGCGCGAGTCGCGCGGAATGTCTTCGATGCCGGTCGGGCCGTCATCTTCTTCAAAAATCCTGAAGCTGAGGGCTACCTGATCGGCCATAGCGTCGCTTCGCCGGCGGTGCTGGAGCGCTTCCCGGTGCGTTCGCCCGGCGAGGATGGGTTAACCGATGAGATCCTCGCCTCGCGGGAGAGCATTCTCATTCGAGATCGCCAGCGACATAGCGGCCCCAGCCACGCGGAAGCGGTCGCGGCTTCCTTCTTCTCCATGGTCGCCGTTCCCTTGCAGATTGGCGAGGAGGCGGTGGGCGTTTTCTACTTGGATGGCGAATCCATCGGGCAATTTGATGAGGATGACCGGCAACTGCTGGAGTTCTTCGCCTCTCAGGTCGCGGCCGCGATCCAGAATGCGTTACAGTTCGATAAGACGGAACAGGCGCTCTCCGTGGTTGAGCGGCAGGCCCTTTATCGTACCAACACCTCCGAAGCGGTCACGCTCCTCACGCAGGATGGCTCGGCCGCGATGGCCCAGGTGCTGCGCTTGCTGGGGGAAGCCGCCAATGTCGATGTGGTCTTCTACGCCGAAAGCATCGAAGTTGAGGTCGAATCCGAAGCAGAGATGATGTGGCGCTTGGCCGAGATGGCGCGCATTTCAGAGGATGTGGACATAAGCGTTATCGAGCGCGGCCGGACGTTGAGCATGTCGACGTTCCCCTATCTGATGGCACAATTGCGCGACGAGGGCTATGTGCAGGGGCGGCCGGAGGAATTCCCCCCCGCCGAGCAACGGTTGTTGTCCTCTCTGGGAATGAAATCGCTCCTGAGTTTGGCCGTTCCCGTTGAGGGACGCCCGCCCGGCATGGTAGCTTTGGCCGGGATCGAAGAGGAGATTTTGCTCGGCGCGGAGGAGATCGCGGCGTTGCAGACCGCCTCGGCTGCTATCTCCAATACTCTCGCCCGCGAGCACTTGCTGCGGCAGGTCCGAGGCGCTCTGGCGGAGCAGGAGACGCTCTATGAGGCCAGCGCGGAGTTGAACTTAGTCCAGACTTACGAAGGTATCTTGGATGTATTGCGCGAGTACACGCTGGTGGGCGAGAACAGCATAAATATCTCCATCAACTACTTTGATCGCCCGTGGACGGAAGAAGAACTGCCGACATGGATCTACGTCTTGACGCGCTGGACGGAACTGCCGCCGGAAGCGGTCAGCGACCGTTATCCGCTGCAAGCGTTCCCCTCGGCCTCCGATATCTTGCGCCCCGATCGGCCCGTCATCGTGGAGGATGTGCGGCAGGATGAGCGCTTGGACGATGCGGCGCGCCAACTCTACGTGGAGCGATATGGGGCCGCCAGCACCATCTTCATCCCGCTGGTCGCGGGGCGCCAGTGGATTGGCTACGTCAACGCGATCTATGCGGAGCCGCGCACCTTCCCCCCATCTGCTGTCCGGCGGCTGGTGAGCTTAAGCGGGCAGGCGGCGGTTGCGATCCAGAACCTCCGGCAGCTCCGCACCATCGAAGCGCGGGCGCGCCGCGAGCGCATGATCCGCGAGATCACCGAGAGCATCCAGGCCGCGCCGGACGTGCAGGGTGTGCTCCAGGCGGCAGTCCGAGAGTTGGGCCGCGCGCTGGGTGCCCCGCGTAACGTCGTCCACTTCCGCCCGCCGGAGCAATTGCGGGAGCAGAGCGCGCAACAGACGGCGATCTCCTCGGAGGACGAGGTATAGCGACGGCTGATATTGGATAGGGCATTTACAGGAAAATAAACCTCCCAACAGATACGCAAGATTTCGTGTATCTACCATAAACGGGCGCATTTACAAGTTGGGGGAGGACAGACTTCGGAAGTCTCGAATCCTGCCCTGCGCACATCGTTCTCGTAGACTTCCGAAGTCTTGACGCTCGTGCTCCCCCAAGTTTTGCATACGCCCACCATAAACTTTACAATAAACAGCAGGGTTGGAGGACGGTTTTAATTTCTGGAATCCCCTAGGGAAGAACCAGGTTGTCAAAGGTGGATAATAATGAGCGAGAAACTAGAGCGTAAGAAACCGGCGGATGCAGTGACCGAATTGAGGCTGTTATACGAGACGGCCCAGTCCCTGATCCGCCTTGAGGATCTCACAACGACGCTGCAAGCGGCGGTGGATAGCATGGCTGAGGCGCTCGCTGCGGATCGGGTGGTGTTGTACGTCGTGGACACGGAGCGGGAGATTGTCACCCACGCAGTCAAGGGCGGGCCGGAACCCACGCCGTTGGCCCCGATAGATTTCGATGAGTTGAAAGCCGGGTTGAGCGGATGGACATTGAAGCATAAAAAGACGGCCTACTCGCCTCAATCGATGATGCCTGATCCTCGTGAGACGCCAGAGGTGCAGAAGAAGCGCGTGGAATTTGGAGCCGGCAGCATCATCATCACCCCTTTGATCTATGAGGGTGACTGTTATGGTTTCTTGACCATTATCAACCACCTGGATCAGCGGGACTTCACCGAGGCGGACGTCGCCTTGGCGGAGAAGATGTCCGCTCAGACGGCGGTCGCGGTCTACAATGCGCGATTGTTGGAGCAGTTGCGTCATCGGGCCTCCAGCTTGGAGACGGTCGCGGCGGTTTCGCGGGCGGCCTCCTCCATTCTCAGCATCGACGAGCTGTTGCCGCGCATTGTGACCTTGATTCAAGAGCGCTTCGATCTCTATTACGCCGGCATCTTCTTGGTGGATGAAAAGCGACAATGGGCGAGGCTGCGCGCCGGCACCGGCGAGGCCGGGGAGGTGATGTTGGCTCAAGGCCATAAACTGGAGATCGGCGGCGAGTCGATGATCGGGAGTTGTGTGGCGGAAGCGACGCCGCGCATCGCCCTGGACGTTGGGAGGGAGGCCCAGCGCTTCGAGAATCCCGTCCTGCCCAAAACGCGCTCCGAGATGGCTTTGCCGCTCGTCAGCCGCGAGGAGGTCATCGGCGCGATGACGATCCAATCGACCCAGGTCAACGCCTTCTCCGATCAGGACATCGAGATTTTGCAGACCCTCGCTGATCAGATCGCGACCGCCATTCAAAACGCCGAACTCTTTGACCAATCGCAGATGGCGCTCTCCGAGACCGAGACGCTCTATCTTACCTCTCGCGCTGTGGGGGAGGCCCAGACGATTGAGGACATCCTCAAGGGCATCCTCTTTACCGTGGAATTTGTGGAGCTAAGTAGCGCTTCCATTCGCCTCATCTCCCAGTGGGAGGATCAACGACCGGTCAAGATGGATGTGCATAGCGTCGCGTTTGGGCTGGATGGCGATGTGACCTACGTCGTGCATCGCGACATTCCCCCGCGCGGCATCGACCCTCTCTTGGAGGACCCGGAAGGCGTTATCATCTTCTCGGATATTCAGGATGACGAGGCGGACATCCCAGAGCGTGTGCGGGAGTCGATGCGCCAACGGGGCTATCGCGGCGCGCTTACGACCGGCCTCCTCGCGCGCGGCCGGTTGATCGGTTTCTTCACCTTCAGCAGCGCCAGACCGTTGACGGATGTGTCGGAGCGCTCGGTGCGGTTGCTCTCCCGCGCGCTGGCCGATCAGGTGGCCGTCAGTATGGAGAACATCCTCCTGGTCGAGGAGTCGCGGCAGCGGGCGGAGCAATTGGAGGAGTTGTCGGCGGTTGAGGCGGCCCTCTCGGAAGCGAACACCGAAGAAGAAATCCTCTCCGCTGTGGTCAACGCCATCGATGCCGGCCCCGATGTCCAGGCGCGCCTTTCGTATCTCGATGAAGACCCTCAAGAGGGCGTCGTCGGGGAGGCGGTCGCGATATGGGAGAATGGCGCTATCCGACCGAAGGACCCAACCCTAGATCACCCCGTTCGGCGCGAGAGCCTGCCTCTCTTCGATTTGTGGAAAGAATCCAAAGTGCAGGTGCAATTTGTCCCCGATGTTAATAAGTTGGAGATTGAAGAAGAGGCTTTAAAGACGCTAAAGGAACGCTATCACATCCAGGCACTCGTCAGTATTCTGCTACGGAGCGCCGGACAGTTGATCGGGGTGGTGTCGTTGGCCTGGCCGGAGCCGCGCGGATTCGACGAGCACGAGGAATTCATCCTGCGGCGGCTGGTGCGCCCGACGGCGGCCCTAGTCGCCCGCCGCCGCGCCTACCTGGCGGCGGAACGCGCCCGCTTCGAGAACGAGCGCCGCGCCACCCAGTTGGCCACCGTCGCCGAGGTCTCCCAGGCCGTCTCCTCGCTGTTGGATCTGGATGAACTGCTCTCCCAGACCGTCGATCTCATCAAAAATCGCTTCGACCTCTACTACACCGGCGTCTTCCTGGTAGATGAGTCCGAGCGCTGGGTCGTGCTCCGGGCCGGGACGGGCAACGCGGGGCGCAAAATGTTGGAACAGGGCCACAAGTTCGAGGTGGGCGGCGAATCGATGATCGGGCAGTGCGTGGCGCAGGGCCAGCCCCAAATCCCCGAGGCCGTCGAGGAGGCCGTGCGCTTTGTCAACCCGCTGCTGCCAGAGACCCGCGCCGAGATCGCGTTGCCGCTCAAGAGCCGGGGCGAGGTGCTGGGCGCGATGACGATCCAATCCTCCACGGTGGATCACTTCTCCGAGGTCGATCTCACCATCTTGGAGACGATGGCCGACCAGTTGGCCACCGCCATCATCAACGCGCGGCTCTTCGCGGCCTCGCAGGCGCGCTTGGAGGAGTTGCAGCGCATCCAGCAGCGCCAGGCCGTGGAGTCGTGGATGGATTACGCCGAGCACGAGCAGGCCCTGGGCTTCCGCTACGATCTGAACCAAGTCACGCCCCTCGCCCCGGCGGAGGCGGCGAGCTTCTCCGCGCCGCCGGAGGTGTGGAATGGCCAACTCGTCGCCCGCGATAACCAGGAGGGCGGCGATGGCGCGGCGTTGCTGACGCCCATCGATATGCGCGGCGAGACCGTCGGCGTGCTGAGCTTCGAGGATCCAACCGCGCGCTCGTGGTCGGATGACGATGTGGCGATTCTGGAGGCGGTGCGCGAGCAGATCTCCTTGGCGCTGGAGAACCGCGTGCTCTACGATCAATCGCAGCGCGCGCTGACCGAAACCCAGCGCCGCGCGGAGGAGATGCAATTCTTGCAGGAGGTCGCGGCGTTCTTGAACTCCGTCGATGATGTGGTGGCCTCTCAGGATGAGTTGCGCGAGCAGCTCAGCGCTTTCCTCCCCGTCGCCGCCCTGCAATTGATCGGCTACAATGCCCGCGAGCGGTCGGTCTCCGTGGTGGGCGAACCCAGCGGCTTCCATGCCGCATCCTTGAAAGCTGACGGTGCGGCCGGCGCGCTCTGGGTGGCCGAGGAGGGCCAGCCCTGGATCGCCGATGATTTGCGGCGTGAACAACGCTTCTCTGAGGATGAGAGGCTGGTGGCAGAAGGCTTCCAGTCGCGCGCGATCTTGCCCTTGAAGTTAGGCTACCGCACGCTGGGCACACTCAATCTCTACAGCGAGGAGTCGGGCGCTTTCTCCGCCGAGGGTATGATGACGATCCTGCGCCAGACCTCGGCCCAAATCGCCTCCGCGATTGAGCGCTCCAACCTGTTGCGCCAGACGCGCAGCGCGTTGAGCGAAGCCGAGGTACTTTCCCAGGCCAGTAGCGCGCTCTCCAAGGCGACCTCCTACGAGGCGGTGTTGAGCGCCATCTTAGAACACACCATCTTGCAAGAGTCCGTGCGCGCCGAAATCGGTCTCTTTGTGCAAGATCCCGCCACCGGCGCGGCGCACGATTGGATCGAGGTGGTGGCCGCGCGAAGCAATCATCCCGCCCTTTCCGCGTGGGAGATCGGCCGGCGCCTCCCCGTTGAGGAGGCGCCGGGGCTGCGCCTGGCGGGATCGGAGGCGGTGTACGTCTGCCCCGATATCGAGACGGCGACCGATCTGCCTGCCGAGGTGCGCGATTACTACCGCGAGCAGGGCATCCGCGCCATCGTCGTCACGCCCCTGTTGGTCAGCGGCGAGCGGTTGGGCCTCTTCCGGATGGGATTCCTGGAGCCATATGATCCCAGCGAACAGGAATTGCGCATCTACCGAACCATCGCGGGCCAGGCGGCGGTCGTGCTTTCTAACCGGCAACTCCTGCAAGTCTCGCAGGATCGCGCCGAGCGGCTGGAGTCGGCGGTGGAGATGGCCAGCCTGACCACCGGCATTATGGAGCGCGAGGATTTGCTGATGAATGCCGTGGACTTCTTCAAGGAGCGCTTCGATCTCTACTATGCCGGCATCTTCCTCTTAGATGATGAGGGCCAGTGGGCCGTGTTGGAGGCCGGCACCGGCGAGGCCGGTAAGAAGTTGCAGCAGATGGGCTTCCGGCTCCTGGTCGATGGCGATTCGCCGGTTGGACGCTGTGTGCGCACGACGGAGAATCAGATCACGTTGGATGTGAGCGCCGAGGAGGAGGATCGCTTCGACAACCCGCTCCTGCCAGACACCCAATCCGAGGTGGCGTTGCCCCTGATCAGCCGTGGCCAGGTCATCGGCGCGATGAGCATCCAGAGCGATCAGCGCTTCGCCTTTACGGAGGATGACGTCGCGACGCTCCAGTTGATGGTCAACCAATTGGCCAACGTCATCGAGAGCACGAACCTCTACGAGCGCTCCCAGAACTCGCTGGAAGAGACGAGTACCCTCTATCACATCGCCCAGCGGGTGGCGGATGCGCGTACTGTGGAGGATGTGCTCCAGGCCGCCGTCGACGGCATCTCCCAGCGCGAGGAGCCGGATGTGGTAGCGGCGGCGCTGTTGCTCCCCGCCGATCATCCCACCGAGCTGCGGACGGAGGTCGCCTGGGCGCGCGGCGGCGATGATGTGCCGCTCATCGTCTATCCCATCGATAAGGTCCGCCGCCTCTACGACACCTTGCGCATCGAGCAGCGATTTGTCACCTCGGACGCCACCCAGGACCCGACGGTCGGCTCATTTGCCCGCAACATCTATCGGCAGATGGGATGGCGCGCGATGGCCGCCTTCCAATATGAAATTCGCGGCGCGCAGTACGGCGCCATCATGATCCATAATCGCAAGGCCCGCGAATTCTCCAACGCCGAGCTGCGATTCTATGAGAACGTCGCCCGCCAGGCCTTCGTCGCCTTGGAGAGCTTGAACCTGGTGGAGACCACGCAGGCGGAGGCGGAACAGCGCGCCGTCCTCAACGAGGTCTTGCAGGTCGCCTCCAGCTCCTTGGAAATCCAGACGCTCTTCCAGGAGGTGGGCGAGGTGATCGCGCGCCGCCAGGAGATGCCGGTGATGATCTGGCATTGGAATGGCGAGGTGATCCGCCCGGTGGCGGTGTACGATGCGGGCGGGAAGTTCCTCGTCGGCGGCGAGGATGCGCCGACCTTCACGCTCGGCGAGGCGCCGTTGATCGGCCACATCATCGAGCATCCAGAGATGACGCACATCGACTTCACCCAGCGCCCGGACGTGCAACTGCCCCAGGTCGCCAACTTTGAGCATCCGTTGGAAGAAGCGGTCTTCGTCCCCTTGCAGACGCGCGAGGGCCTGGTCGGCGTGCTGGTCTTCGGGCGCCAGGCGGGCCACGATCCCATTGATGAGATGGAGATGGGCTTTATCCGCACCGCCGGGATCAACATCAGCGTCTCACTGGAGACCGCCCAGCTCTACGAACAGGCCCAGATCACGGCGGAGAAGCTCAAGGAGGTCGATCAGCTTAAGAGCGAGTTCCTGGCCAACATGTCGCACGAGTTGCGCACGCCCCTCAACTCCATCATCGGCTTCTCGCGCGTGATCCTCAAGGGCATCGATGGCCCGCTCACCGATATGCAGAAGACCGATCTCAACGCCATCTACGAAAGCGGCCAGCACCTGCTCAGCCTGATCAATGACATCTTGGACATCTCCAAGATTGAGGCCGGCAAGATGGAATTCAACTTCGAGGATGTCGATCTCCACAAGACGGTTAAGAGCGTGATGTCGTCGGCGTCCGCGCTGGTGAAGAGCAAGCCGGATATTGACTTGCGCTCGAATCTGCCGGAGGATTTGCCGCAGGTGATCGCCGACGAGCGCCGGGTCCGCCAGGTGATTTTGAACCTGCTCTCCAACGCGGCCAAGTTCACGGAAGAGGGCTACATCGAGGTCGCGGCGACCTATGATAGTTACCAGGTCATTCTGAGCGTCGAGGATACCGGCATCGGCATCCCGCCGCAGAAGATCGCGGATGTCTTCGAGCGCTTCAAGCAGGTGGATAGCTCCTCCACGCGCCGCTACGAGGGCACCGGTCTGGGCATGTCGCTGAGCCGGATGTTCGTCCAGGCGCACGGCGGCGATATTTGGGTGGAGAGCACGATGGGGGAGGGATCGACCTTCTACTTCTCCTTGCCCATCGGGGGGCCGGGAGCGGCGCCGGCGGAAGAAGAGGAGGTGCCGATGCGGGGCGTGCGGGAGCAAACACCTTCGCGCACGGTGTTGGTCGTGGATGATGATGAAAGCGTGATCACCCTCTTCCGCCGTTATTTGGAGAAGCGCGGCTATCGCGTCTTTGGCCTGACATCGAGCGAGCGCGTGGTGGCGGAGGCCAAGCGTCTGCGCCCTTACGCCATCACCTTGGATATTCTGATGCCCAAGAAAGACGGCTGGACGCTGATCCAGGAATTGAAAGACGATCCGGAGACGCACGACATCCCCTTGATCGTCTGCTCTATCGTCAGTGATACCGACAAGGGCCTGAGCATGGGCGTCGCCGATTACCTGATGAAGCCCATTATGGAGCAGGAGTTGGTGGCTACGTTGGAGCGCCTGGAGGGGGGCCTGTTCGGCGAGGGCGAGAGGCTAGATGTGCTGGTCGTCGATGATCAGCCTGCGGATCGCAAATTACTCTCGCGCGTGCTCTCCGAGGCCGGCTACGAGGTCCGCGAGGCGCCGGGCGGCGCGGAAGCCATCGCGGAGATTCACACCCATCCGCCCAGCGCCGTCGTGCTCGATCTGATGATGCCGGAGGTGGATGGCTTCGCGGTGCTGGAGCATCTCAAGGCGAACCAAGAGACGCGCGACATCCCCGTCATCGTCGTCACCGCCAAGGAGTTGACCGCCGAGGAGCACGAGCGCTTGCAGCAGGGCGTCGAGTTCCTGATGCAGAAGGGCATCTTCGATCAAGAACAACTGCTGCGCGACATCGAAACCGCCCTGGAGCGCTTCGCGGAGAAGAGGGTGAATAAAGGGCAAGCGCCGATAGAAGAGGTGAAGGCGGAGAGAAAGGCGCCGCTTATATCGGAGGAGGATGAGGGGGAAGATGAGAGAGGCAGATGAGAAAGATGAAGCCTGAGTGGTTCTTGACACTTCCTCTCGGCGGGGTAGAATGGAAGAGATCGTTTAATGGGGGATGTTCAATCTCCCACGCACCTTTTTAAGATCCAATTCACTTTATTTAGAGGAGGTTTAACATGGCTTATGTGATCACCAGTCTTTGCGAGCGGGCCGGCGACTGCGTCGCGGTCTGCCCCGTGGATGCCATCCACACCGTTGAGGGCAATGATGAATGGCCCTACTATTACATCAGCCCCGAACTGTGCATTGAGTGTGGCGCCTGCGCCGCCGAATGCCCCAACGAGGCCATCTTCCACGAAGACGACGTCCCCGATGACTACGTCGACGACATCGAGAAGAACGAGGAATTCTTCATCTCCGGGCCGGGCGCTGACCTGATCTAAAGCTGGTTAGCAATAAAAAAGCGAGGCCGACAGCGCACCGTCGGCCTCGCTTTTTGCATGGGGGAGGATTGCAATTTCTTTCTCCATTTGGCAACTTAGAAAGATCGTGCTAAAATTTAGGCGAGTTTTTTCGGGGGAGGTGATAGGGTCTGGGATACAACAGGTGAGATGGCATCGAGCGAGTGTTTTTGGGATGAGAGATAACTTTTTAACATCATAGTAAAGGAGTGTCGTAATGAACACTGCTGAGAAGCAACCTTATGAAGCGCCGGAGGTTGTCTACGAAGGCGAATTGGAGATTCAGGCCGGCAGCCCGCTTTCTAATCCAGATCTGCTGGATATGGAAGATTGGGATTGGTGAGGAGAAGATCATGTTCAAGAAAATAGTTTCTGCGGTCGCGGGTTTAGCTTTATTGGTTATGGTGACGTCTATTGTATTGGCAGCTTGGACGCCGGAGGATTTTAACACTTTCGATGGTAGTGGATTCGTACCAAGTCCTGCAGCCGGGCAGTTAGACTCGGATGCGTGGCGTGTCACGGGGCTGTCTGATGGAGATGGCACTTTTGGTGGAACCCACGATAGTGATGATTTTGCTAGAGGGGCATCCCAAGGAGGAGTAACAACCGGTGGCGTCTATGCGTTTGAGGTGGCAACAGATAACCATGCCCTTGGTGTGCAGCCCGCGGGAAGCGATTTTACTCCTGGGGAATTCACGCTGCGGGTTCAGAATAATACCGGGGCTACCGTCAGTGATATCTACGTTGAGTATACGATCTGGGTTTACAATAATGAGGGCCGCTCGAATTCGTTCAACTTTGCTCACTCAACGGATGACACTACCTATACCTCGGTTTCCGCATTGGATTACACTAGTCCAGAAGTTGCTGATACTTCGCCAGCTTGGGTATCTGAGAACAAATCAACAACAATCACCGGTCTCAGTTTAGCTGACGGCGACTATTTCTATCTCCAATGGCAAGGTGATGATGTGGAAGGTAGTGGTAGCCGTGACGAATTTGCTCTCGATGATGTAGAAGTTCGTGTGGATAATGCTACTGCCGTTACCTTTTCTTCTGTCAACGCCCTCTCCCCCTTCGTCGCGTTGTCCGCTGTTATGCTCCTGGCGGCCGGCCTCGTCCTGCTGCGCCGCTGATTCTCCACCCCCCTTAAAAAATCCCGGCGCCGAGATCCCCCTCGACGCCGGGACTTTTTATCTGCTCCATCCGCTTAATCTGCTGATTTCATCCGTTGCCTCAGCGCCGCGAGCAGCGCCGTATTCTGCTCCGGCGTCCCCACCGTGATGCGCACCAGCCCCGCCATCGCCGGCTTGGTGTACCAGCGCAACAACATCCCCCGCGCCTCCAACGTCGCCCGCAGCGCGGCGGGATCGCGCCCGACGACGCGGCAGAGCACGAAGTTCGCCTGCGAAGGGTAGAGATCGAGGCCGGGTATCTCCTCCAAGGCCGCCGTCAGGCGCGCCCGCTCCGCGACCAACGTATCCCGCCGGGCGTTGAGCGTCGCCACATCCGCCAACGCGGCGCGCGCGGCCGTCTCCGCCGCCGCACTGACCGCGTACGGCTCCTTGATCTTCCACAAGTGCGGCATCAGCGCCGCCGGGAAAGCGCCGTAGCCCGTGCGCAGCCCGGCCAATCCCCCCCACTTGCTGAACGTCCGCAGCACGATGAGATTCTCGTGATCCGGCGCCCAATCGATGCGACTGGCGTGCGCCGCGAACTCCACATAGGCCTCATCGAGCACGATGATGCACGGCAGCGCCAGCAGGCGCGTCAACGCCGCCGCCGTGATCGTATCGCCGGTGGGATTGTTCGGCGCGCAGATGAAGCACAGCTTGGGCCGGTGCTCCATCACCGCCGCCGCGACCGCCGCGAGATCCAACGTGAGATCCGCCTTGCGCGGTACCTCGATCACGCGCGCGCCGGCCATCCGCGCGAAGAACCCGTACATCTCGAAGGTCGGCGGGCAGGCGATCACCGTGTCGCCAGGCTCCAGCAGCAGATGCGTCGTGAGCGCCAGCAGTTCGTCGGAGCCGGCCCCGGCCAGGATCTGCTCCACAGGCACGCCCGTGAAATCGGCCAGCGCGTTTCGTAGATCGCGATACGCCGGATCGGGATAGCGATGGAGGGTGCGTAATTCAGAAAGCGCCCTCAACGCGGCGGGCGGCGGCCCGTAAGGATTCTCGTTCGCGTCCAATTTGATGATCTCCTCAGGCGCGCGGCCCAATCGCGCCGCCAATTCCGTGTAATAAATCCCCGGCGTGTAGGGATCAAGCGCCGCGATATCCTGCCGGATGAGATCAGCAGATGGAGCAGATGGAGCAGATGGAGCTGATGGAGCTGATTTAGCAAATGAAGGGGAGGACGTTTGAGCAGGTGGGGATATATTATAGGAAGGGGCGGGTTCTTGGAGGATGCTTGGGTTTTTCTCCAGCCAAGCAGGTTTCCACGCTTGGCGTCTTTGTTGGTAAGCATGACTGTTTTGAACGTTAAGGGGAGGAACGTAGCGGGGATATTCTAATTTGCTTGCCCCGAAGTTGATGAGCAAGCCTACCTCGCGTCCGCTGGCAGCGAGATAGGCGATGATTTGTTGCTCACATCGTTTATCCAAAGCATCAAGCGCCTTGATCTCAACGATCAGCGCCTCATCTACTAAGATGTCCACGTGAAAATCACCTACATTATGATCTTGAAAGGATGCGGTAAACGTGGCTTCTTTGATTGCCGGAACGCCGCGTTTGGACAGCGCCAACATCATAGCCGAGTGATAAACACGTTCAGGAAACCCCGGCCCAATTTCATTATGCACAGCTATTGCTGCTCCAATCACCTTGTAGGTTAAATGATTGTAAATTTTCGTGTTAATCATACTCTCTCCTTATTCAGCAGATGGGCGGAGGTATAAATATCTGCTACCATCTGCTTAATCTGCTGATCTATCTGCTACCATCTGCTTAATCCGCTGATCCATCTGCTACCATCTGC
>JBKHCQ010000032.1:0-16352 GCA_046541755.1 Anaerolineales bacterium
ATCTCGGCCATTGGGCGCGACATCACGGAGCAGAAACGCGCCGAACGGGAGTTGCACGACTCCCAGAAACTCTTATCCAAGGTTTTCGACAGTATGCAGGACGCTGTTTTTATCCTCAATACCCAGGCTGAGGTCATCAATTGTAATGTGGCCGCGTCGGAGATATTTGGGTATGCTTGCAAGGAGATGATGGGGAAGACCACTGCCTGCCTGCACGTCGACGAGGCCGCGCTGGCGACCTTCCGCGCCCATCTCTATGCCGCGATTGAGGAGCAGGGTTATCTCTTCCTGACCGATTTCCAGATGCGCCGCCGCGATGGGACGATCTTCCCCACCGAGCACAGCGTCGCGCCGTTGATGGAGGATGGTGAGCTTACGGGATGGGTCAGCGTGGTGCGCGACACCACCGCGCGCAAGCAGGCCGAGGAGAGTTTGCAGGAGAAGACGGAGGAGCTGACGATGCTGTTGGCCGTGGGGCAGACCATCGCCTCAGAGTTGGAGCCGGAGCGGTTGCACAAGGTGATCGTGGATCAGATGATGGCGGCGGCCCACGTACCGAACGGCATGCTCTACCGCTTTGATCCTGAGATGGCGGGCGGGGTTCTAATGCCCCGGCTGGAGCGCTGTGTCCTGGAAGAGATGTGCTCGCATCTGAGCGGCGTCTCGCGATCACTGGACACTTGGCCGGTGCTGCACGCCGTGATCGAGCAGCAGCAACCCCTCGCGCTGCGCCGCGATGCCCCCGATTTGGACGCGAACGCGCGCGCCTATTTGGAGGCGGCCCAGGCCAAATCGCTGTTGCTGATCCCGCTGCATATCGGGGAACAGCCCTTGGGCGTGGTGCAGTTGCGCGAGCCGGACGAGCTACGCGACTTCACCGCCGCCGAAATCCGCCTCTGTCAGGGCGTGGCAGATCAGGCCGCCGTTGCCTGGCATCAGGCCCAACTCTACGAGGCGGTGCGCCAGCAGCGCGAGCAGTTGCGCGCGCTCACCGCCCGGCTCATCGAGGCGGATGAATCAGAGCGCCAATGGCTGGCCCAGGCGCTGCACGACCAGATGGGTCAGGAGCTATCCGCGCTGGGCATCCAGCTCCAGATCACCCACATGCTTTTGGGCCAGGAGCAAGCGGAGGCGGCGCAGGCGCGCGTGGCGGAGGCCATCGCCGTGACCAAGCGCGTCTCGCAGCAGGTGCGCGAGCTAATGGAAGATCTCCGCGCGCCCGTGCTGGAGGATTACGGGCTGCTGACCGCGCTGCAGTGGTATGCGTCGCTCTTCTCCGCGCGCCACGAGATCACCATCAAGGTGCGGGGCGAGGAGCCGCAACCCGCGCTCATCCTCTCCGCCGAAAATGCGCTCTTCCGCATCGTGCAGGAGGCGCTGAACAGCATGGTCGAGCGGACATCGCTCAACGAGGTGCGCATCCGCCTGACGAGCGAGCAACAGTTGGTGCGCGTCACGCTCTGGGGCGATACCGAGCGCGTCGCTCTCAATCTGATGGAGGAAGCGATCTACCACCCCGGCGACCGCCTGGTCTCGATCCAGGAGCGGGCGGAGGTCATCGGCGGCGCGTGCCGCGTCGAGGCGGGGCCGGAGGGCGGCACCTTAGTAGTGGTGGAAGTCCAACGATGATGAACAAAGTCAGGCTATTTTTGGCCGATGACCATCCCATCGTCCGCGACGGGCTGCGCTTTTTGCTCAACGCCCAGCCGGATATGGAGGTGGTCGGAGAGGCCGCCGATGGTCAGAAGGCGCTCCAAGGGATTCGGGAGATCAGGCCCGACATCGTGATTTTGGACATCGCCATGCCGGTGCTCAACGGCATCGCCGTGGCGGAGCAGATCCAGGAGCTATACTCGGAGATACAGGTGATCATCCTCTCGATGCACGCCACAACCGAGCACATCTTCCGCGCGCTGCGCGCCGGCGCCGCAGGCTACCTGGTCAAGGAGACCGCCGGCGAGGAGGTCTTGGACGCCATCCGCACCGTGGAGGCCGGCGGGCGCTATCTGAGCCGCGAAATCTCCAACAAAGTGATCGAGGACTATATCCTCCAGCGCGAAAGCGTCGCGGAGGCCAGCCCGCTGGATCGCTTGAGCACCCGCGAGCGCGAGGTGTTGCAACTTGTGGCCGAGGGCAAATCGAGCGCCGAGATCGCGAAGATCCTCTCGCTCTCCCCCAAGACCGTCGATACCTACCGCAGCCGGATGATGCAAAAGCTCTGCATCGACGACCTGCCCACTCTCGTCAAATTCGCCATCCAACACGGCGTGATTTCATTGTCGTAGGTCGGGAGGGTATCCCGACTCATGGCAACGTCTTACGGATTATGCAAGCGAGCCATTTATGGTTAATGTGATCCCCCATTTTGATGACGTCCGTCAGGCGGCGCGGCGGATCGCGCCCTACGTCCATCGCACCCCCATCTTCACCAGCCAGACCTTGGACGAGATGACGGGCGCGCCGCTCTACTTCAAGGCCGAGAATCTGCAGAAAGTCGGGGCGTTCAAGGCGCGCGGCGCGTGCAACGCCGTCTTCGCCCTCTCCGAGGCGGAGGCCGCCCACGGCGTCGCCACGCACTCCTCCGGCAATCACGCCCAGGCGGTGGCCTACGCCGCCGGCCTGCGCGGCATCCCCGCCACCGTGGTGATGCCCGAATCGGCGCCGCCGGTGAAGGTGGCCGCCGTGCGCGACTACGGCGCGGAGATCGTCTGGGCCGGAGCGCGGCCCTTGGATCGCGAGCGTAAGCTGGAGGCGGTGCTGGCGGAGACCGGCGCGCACTTTATCCATCCCTCCAACGACCCGCGCGTCATCGCGGGGCAGGGAACGGCGGCGCTGGAGCTGATGGAGGAGATTCCCGACTTAGACCTGGTGCTGGCGCCGGTGGGCGGCGGCGGGCTGCTGGCGGGGACGGCGCTGGCGGTTGCGGGCCGGGCGCCCGCCGCGCGCGTGATCGGAGCGGAGCCGGTGCTGGTAGATGACGCCGCGCGCTCCCTGCGCGCGGGGCGCATCCATCCGCCCACCGGCGCGCCGACCGTCGCCGATGGCCTCTGTACCTTCTTGGGCGACGTGAACTTCACCATCATCCAAGAGCGCGTGAGCGACATCGTCACCGTGAGCGAGCACAGCATCGTGGACGCGATGCGGATCGTCTGGGAGCGGATGAAGCTCATCATCGAGCCATCCTCGGCGGTGCCCGTCGCCGCACTCTTCGAGCACCCAGAACTGGCGCGCGGGCAGCGCGTGGGGATCATCCTCTCCGGCGGCAACGTCGATGTGACCCATCTGCCGTGGATGTAAGAAGTATCATCGTCGTAGACCTTCCGGGAAGCTGCGAATCATCCGCGATCATAAGAAAACCGGCTTGAGCAGACAACCTTAATTCGGGAAAACACCCTTGTAGCTTCCCGGAAGGTAAAGAGGCCCAGAGAGAAATCTTCTCTGGGCCTCGTTGCGCTCTCTTTTATGACACTTTATATAATCTGCTTATATCCGCTCCATCTGCTGATTGAGATCAGTCTATTCGTAGCGGGAGAAGATGTTGCGGTACGCCTCGGAGGTCTCCAGCAGATCCTCGTGGGCGCCGATGGCCCCGATCCGCCCCTGCCGCATCACGATGATGAGATCGGCCCAGCGGATTTGCGAGAGCCGGTGGGTGATGAGGAAGGTGGTGCGGTCGGCGGCGGCGCGCTCGATGGCGCGCTGGATGCGATCCTCGGTCTCGCTGTCGATGGCGCTGGTGGCGTCATCTAAGATGAGGATCGCCGGGTCGGTGAGGAAGGCGCGCGCCAGGGCCAGGCGCTGGCGCTGGCCGCCGGAGAGCGTCGCGCCGCGCTCGCCGATCACCGTGTCGTAACCTTTTTCAAAGCCCATGATAAACTCGTGGGCCTGCGCCGCTTTCGCCGCCTCGATAATCGCCTCGCGGTCGGCCTCCTGCTGGCCAAAGGCGATGTTGTCCGCAATAGAACGCGAGAAGAGAAAGATGTCCTGCTCGATGATCGAAATCTGCCGGCGGAGCGCCTCCAAATTCCACGCCCGCACATCCACGCCATCCACCAGCACGCGGCCCGCGTCCACATCGTAGATGCGATTGATGAGCTTGGCGATGGTCGATTTGCCGGTCCCCGTCTGCCCGACGATGGCAACCGTCTGCCCCGGTTCCACGTGGAAGCTGATCTCCTCCAACGTCGTGTGATCCTCCTCAATGTCGCAAGCTTCCTCGGCCTCCACATCCTCGTAGCAGAAGCTCACATCCTCAAAGGTCACCGCGCCCTTCATCGGCGCATCGTAGCCGCCGACATTCTCGCCCAACTCTGTCTTGGTGTTGATCAGCTCCAGCAGGCGGCGCGCGCTGGCGATGCCGGAGGCGACGCGGGAGTAGGCGAACTGCGCCGTCCACGTGGGGAAGCCGAAGAGCAGCAGCAGCCCGTTGAAGGCGATCACATCCCCGGCCTCGATGTATCCCAGGCGAAAGAGGAGCAGGCTATGGAAGAGGCCCGCCGCTTGCAGCAGGCCCAGCATCAGCAGCGGGATAAAACGCGCTTCGATGTTTGTCTGGTGCACGTAGGCATCGCGCCACTCGCGGATCTTTTCTTGGAAGCGGTTGATCTCGTGCTTCTCCTGCGCGGCGCCCTTGACCGTCTCGATGCCCTCGATGGCCTCGGCCAGGGCGGTGTTCACCTCGCCAAAGTTCTGGCGGACGGCTTCGGCGGCGGGACGCAGCTCTTGCAGATAGGCGCGCACCACAAAGCCGTACATCAGCAGGTAGAGCACGGGGGTGATAATCAACTGGGGATGGATGCCGGGCGCCACGAAGAGCGGCATAAAGATGAAGTTCGCGGAGCCGATGACCAAGTTGATGCCCGGATTGAACATCATATTGACCTCGCGCACGTCATTGGTGGCGCGCGCCATCAACTCGCCGGTGGGGTAGGAATCGTGGAACGACATACTCTTCCCAATCAGGCTGATGTAGAGTTCGTCGCGGATGTCGCGCTCCATGCGCTGCCCCAGCGTCTCGCTGAACAGGTTGCGGCCCATCTGGAGGATGAGGCCGCGCACCAACTGCGAGCCGGCGATCCACAGCGCCGCGTCGCGCAGCGTGATCAGATCCGCCGGCGTGGCAACGATGGCATCGAACGCGCGCCCCGTCAACATCGGGACGGCGGCGGCCAGCGCGGCATTTCCAACCGCTCCAATAAAGACGCCCAAAATTACCAACTTGTATTGCATCGCGTGGGAGAAAACCCACCGCCCCGGCCCACTGCGATCCGCCTGCCAACTTCGCTCTATCGTAAACTCACTTGCGCCCATTTATCCTCCAGCTTCCAGCTTCCAGCTTCCAACTTCCAGATCCCAAATAGTTGCATCGGCTAGGTATTTTAAGTCGAAGCGGGCAAGTGTCAAGAACATCTAGGCAGCTTAGGAAATTTCCCGTTTGGTAGTTTCCCCCCTCTGCGCTCCCAAAGGCGTCAATCCCAACGCGGCGAGCTTTGCCTCGCTGGGGATGCCCTCTGGCCAGCCTTTGGCGGCCCAATACTCCGCGCGGATGGCCTCCCACGGCGGGACGTGGCCGGCCGCGCCCCCCGCGACCAGCGGGCGGGTGAGCCGCGCCGGCATTACATTCTCCTCGGCGGGATCGAGGCCCATGCGCAAGTTGAAGGTGTGTTGCAGCGCTACGATCCGCTCCCCGATCTGTTGCGCCTCTTCCGGCGTGGTATCCCAGCCGGTGATGTGGTTGAGCAGGATGGTCTGATCGGTGAGGCTCACCTCGGAGGAGAAGTAGAACATGCAAAAGACCAGGGCGTTCCAAAATTGCTGGATATCCTGGTAGATGGCGCCGTAGTAGCCCTTGCGATCGGGATCGAAGCGGTCGCTGGGTTCCGTGATGCCCAATTCCGGCAGCACGCCGCCCAATTCGACAGCCTCGGCGAAGCCGTGCAAATGGCACGCTCCCCGCGTTGAGGCGATGGTGGTGATCGTCTGGGCGAAAAAGGCGCGTGGATCATGGGCCGCGACGGCTTGTCCCATCACCTCGACGGCGGATTCGGCGGTCTCCGGGTAGGCCGCGACGCACGCGCGCAAGCCCTCGCCCAGCAACTGACCAAAGCCCTCGCGTTGCGCGACCTTCTCGACCAGCGCGAGCATCGCCTCGGCGTTGCCCCACGTCAGCTCAAGGCCGTCGGTGTCCTCGGTGGTCAGGCAGCCACGATCATAGGCATCGAAGGCCCAGCCGAAGACCCCGCCCAACTCGATGGTGTCCATCCCGTAGCGATTGCACAAATCGTTGGCCGCCACCAGCGCTTCCAGATCGTCGATGAGCAAATTGGCGCCTAACATCGCCAAACTTTCGTACTCCGGCCCGCCGGTGGCGAGGTAGGGAGCGTAATCCTCGTTGGTCAGCTTGCGATGGCAGCCCATCACGCAAAAATCGCAGGGCCAGGGCTTAGCGCCCAGCTCGTCGGTGTAGACCGGCGCCCCGATTTTGGGCGCGCCCTCGGGCCATTGGCCCTGCTGCCAATTCTTCATGGGCAGCGAGGCGTTGCTCTCACGCCACACCAGCCCGCCCGGCATCCCGTGCTCGCGGTTGCTGGCGGTGAACGGCGCGGCTAAGATTTTCTGGAGCAGCGGTTGGTAAGTCGCTTGCAGGCCAGCCGGATCGGCGATGGGCGGGTTGAGCGCGCCGCGCAGCACGATGGCCTTGAGCCGCTTGGCGCCCATCACGCTGCCCATGCCGCTGCGCCCGCAAAAGCCGTGCTTGTCGTTGGCAATGACGCCGTAGCGCACCAAGCGCTCCGCCGCCTGCCCGATGGCCAGCACCGAGCTTTGCTTGCCGTGCTCCGCTTTGAGCGCGTCCACCGTCTCCGCCGCATCGACCTGACCCCAGAGCGCGCCGGCGTCGTGAAGTTCGGCGCGGCCATCTTCGATAGTGAGATAGGTCGGCCGGTCGGCCTGGCCGGTGATGGCGATGGCATCGAAGCCCGCGCGTTTGAGCGCGGGGCCGGCGTGCGCGCCGCCGTTGGCCTCGCCCCAGTAGCCGGTCAGCGGCGATTTGGCGCCGACGGCGAAGCGGCCCGCCCCGGCGATTTTCGCCGCCTGGAAAGGCCCGGTCGCGACGACCAGCACGTTCTCCGGCCCCAGAGGATCGGTCTCGGCGGTCACATGATCAGCCACAATTTTCGCGGCAAATCCCACGCCGCCGAGGTAGGCGCGCGCGAAGTCCTCGTCGAAGGACTCCACCCACGTCTTGCCGGCGCTGAGATCGACCCACAGAATTTTCCCCCAATATCCGCCGCTGAGGGCGGTGGTTTGATCGGTCATACAAATCTCCTTTGGTTACAATTGTGAATTTAGAATTGCGAATTGCGAATGATGCTATTGGGTAAAGATTCAAAATTCTCCATTCGCAATTTGCTGTTTTGCTACGGCGTCCAATCGGCGAAGGCGTCGATCACGGGCTGGATGTCGTCCATCATTGGATAGAGGATGGGGCAGGTGACGCCCGCGTCGATGTACTCGGCGACTTTGGCGCGGCATTGGTCGCTGTCGCCGACGGCCATAATGTTGCGCACGATCTCATCGGGGATGACGGCGCTGGCTTTGATGTAATCCTCCTCGGTGGCGGGCCAGCTCATCACCGCTTGCACCTTCTCCAGCAGTTCCTGGCTGGCGCCGCTGGCCTTCATAATGTGCGGCTCGGTGGCGAAGTAGTAGGCGGCCAGCTTCTTGGCCTCGGCCATCGCCAAATCGGGGCGCTCATCGGAAAGGCAGCAGACCAGCAATTCGGGGCGATCCACATCCGCCAGTGTTTTACCCGCTTTCTTAGCGCCCTTCTCGACCAGCGCGACGGCGTCGCGGATGTACTCGACGGAGACGACGTAGTTGAGCACCACGCCATCGCAGATTTCCCCGGCCAGTTGAAGCATCCTAGGGCCGGTCGCGCCGATGTAGAGCGGAATATCGCGCGGGGCGGTGTCGCCGAAGGCCACGTCAAGCCGCACGCGATCCAAGTGGACGAACTGTCCCTCGTAGGTGACCTCCTCCATTGTGAAGAGCTGGCGGAGCGCTGCGATGTGCTCGCGCATTGCCGTGAGCGGCTTGCGCCGATCCACGCCAACGCGACTGGCGATCGGCTCCCACCAGGCGCCCAGGCCTAACATCACGCGCCCGCGGCCATCGGGGCCGAGGCCGCCTAACTCCCACATCGTGCTCCAGCTCGAAGCGATCACCGCCGGGTTGCGGGTCCAGATCGGCAGCACGCCAGAGCCGATGCGCAGGCGCTCGGTCTCCGTGAGGAACGCGCTCATCATCACGATGCAATCGCGGGCCAGGCGCGTATCGGCCTGCCAAATCTCGCTGAAGCCGCGCTCCTCGGCGTACTTCGCCATCTCAAGTTCATAGCGCATATCGTGTTTATCTTGCATATAGAGAGCCATTCGTTGGGGCATCATATCTCCTTAGGAAAATAAGCAAATCGGCAAATATACAAATCAACAAAACAACAAGTATATATGTCTCCCATCTCTCAACTGACGTGGGGGACGCATTATTTTTATGTGGTTTGGGTGGTTTCTATCATAGATAAGCGCTGAGATCCACATCGGGATAGCGGATGCGCTCGCCGTAATCGCGGCGCTCCGGCTTGTACGTCGCGTCGATGCCGATCTTCGTGTGCACGCCGCGCGCGTCCGCCGTAGGGTCCATCTCGTGGCCCTGCGCGCCGGGCACGGTGAAGATGTCGCGGCTCCAGTCGACGCGATTCGTGAGCGCCCACAGCACATCGGCCGGATCATAGATGTTGACGTCCGGCCCGACGACGATGACCTGCTTGATGTTGACGTGGGCCGTCATCGCGGCCAAGGCGACGTTCCTCGGCTCACCGGGGTTGCTCTTTTCGATTTGGACGAGCGCGCTGAAGCCGTTGCCGGAGGGCGGGATGTGCAGCCCAAGGACGTTGTTGCTCACGTGGCGCACAAAGCGCAGCAACAGCGGCTCGCGCGGCAGCACGTTGCCCAGATAGATGTGCTCCTCCGCGCCGGGCACGATGGTCTGGTAGATGGCCTGGTCGCGGCAGCAGATGGCGGTGACCTCGAAGACGGGGCTTTCCCACAACTCGCCGTAATAGCCGTGGAACTCGGCCAGCGGCCCTTCGGCGCGGCGCTCGCGCGGGGGCAAACGGCCCTCGATGACAATCTCGGCCGCGGCGGGGATCATCATCTCCACCGTCACGCCCCGGCAGACAGGCGCGCCGCGCCCGCGAATCGCGCCCGCGATGCGCAGCTCGTCCTCGTCGGAGCGACAGCCCGCCGCGATCATAATCGCCGGATCCAGCCCGATGGCGATGGCAATCTCCAGCGGCTTATCCCGCGCCTGCTGATGCTGGTAGAACTGCATCGTATCGCGCCACTCGTTCACATTGAAGCCCAACGTGCGCGGGCCAAGCACCTGCATCCGATTATACGAAAGATTGCCGCGCCCGCTCACCGGGTCGCGGCTGACGGTGACGCCGCCGGTGATGAACGGCCCGCCATCGTGCTGGCCGTGCGTGGGGATGGGGAGCGCGCGCAGATCGACGGCGTCGCCGGTGATGACCTTGGCCCGCCAGGCGGCCTCGTCCGGGGAGACGGGCGCCGGATCAAGGCCGTTGGCCGGATCGAGCGCGCGGCCCATTGTGGCGGTCACCTCGCTGAGATCGCAGCCCAAGGCCAGCGCGGCCATCTCTGGATCGACAACCGCGCCGGCAAAGACGGGCCAGCCGGCATCGCCGGCGCGTTCAAAAAGCGCCGCGCCGTAACCCTGGCGGGCCAGCGTCGCCGCCACATTGGCCAACTCGTGCTCGAGCGCCACTTCGCGTTCGATGCGGTTGAGTTTTCCCGCTTCATCTAAGATGGACAGATAACTGCGTAGGTCGTGGATAGATGACATGCATATCTCCCGTAAAAATATCTGGCTGGCTATCTCTTCGCTTGCGTGTGTGCCCCTGAGGGCCTTCAAAATTATCATAAAAGGCTTGTGAGTCGGCGTCAAGTGTCACATGACGCGGGTGTAAAGTAATACTTGACATTTGTACAGCAATCCTTTATTATTTAAGATGATGCAAGGATCTCCTCAATAGCACTCCTCAGTCCAAGCCGGATAGACGGATACAGAGAAACGAGGTACTGGATGGTATCAGAGTCCAACATCGGGGCGCGCATCAGACAGCGGCGAAAGCAGTTGAAATTGAGTCTTCGCGCCCTGGCGAGCCAGACGGATTTGACGGCCTCATTTTTGAGTCAGGTAGAGCGGGGCAAGACTAACGCCTCGATTGATTCGCTGCGCAGAATTGCCAGCGCTTTGGATGTCTCGATGCTCTACTTCCTCTCCGAGCCGCCGAGCTTTGAAGACCCTATCCCCACGAGCGAGGCGGACTCAGAGGGCAGCGCAGCGATGCCCGGCGAGCAGTACACCCCTGTGGTGCGCGCCGATTGTCGCCCCCAGTTGATCCTGACCAACATGGGCATCACCTACGAGCTGCTGACGCCCGATCTGGCACACAAAATGGAGGTCATCTGCGGTCACCTCTCCCCCGGAAGCGATAACATCGCGCGCCCCCTGCGCGAGCCAACGGAAGAGTGGATTTATGTATTGGCGGGCGCCTTGCTTATCGAGTTGGAGATGGAAGAGCACGTCGAGGCCTACATCCTCAATCCCGGTGACGCGGTGTACTTTGAGGGGCGCGCGCTGCGCCGCCTGGCCTGCGCGACAGAAGAAGAGACCTCGTGGATCTCGGTGATCACGCCGCCCGCGTTCTGAGTCAGCAGATGAAGCAGATTGGAGCAGATTTTCGAGTCAGCAGATGAAGCAGATTGGAGCAGATTTTTGAGTCAGCAGATAGAGCAGATTGGAGCAGATTGAAGTAGACTTCTGGCATCTGTTTAGTCTATGCGCAGACCAAGGTGCAACGCACTTAAACCGAAGGAAAAGCAGCGCCTCATGCAGTAATATCTGGTCATAAACTCAAAAGTGCGTTGCACCTCACAAGACTAAACGGTTACGATTTCTGAGTCAGCAGATGAAGCAGATAAAGCAGATGAAGCAGATGGGAGGCAACGATGAAACAATCAACACGCTGGGATGAATTCACCACCGAGTTGGACTTTATGAGCCTGCCGGTGACTAAGCACGCGGTGCGCCGCTGGGTTCGATATGAGAAAACGGCATCCGGCGTGCTTTTTCATTGCGAGACCGCGTCCGGCGCACCGCTGCGCTTTCAAGCTAACGTGGTGCGCGATGACGTCGTGCGCTTCCGCGTCGGGCCGGAGCTGGCCGCGACGCGCACAAGCGAGATGCTGATCCCCGGCGCGCTGGATGCGACGCCTCATTTTGAGATCGAGGAGACCGAGGAGGCCGTGGCGCTATCCACGGCGCGCTTGCGCGTGGTCTTCGCGCGCTTCCCCTGGCAAGTGCGCGCCTACGCCAATGGCGCCTACGCCAATGGCGCCGAGTTTCCCTTCTTCGCCGAGCGCATCGATGACCGCGCCTACGGCCCGGCCTACGAGGCGCCGCCGCTGAGCATCCAGCCGCGCGAGGATGGGCGGCGCGTCTGCCACGAGGCAATCGCGGTGCAGCCGGGCGAGGCCTTCTACGGCTTCGGCGAGCAGTTCAACGCCCTGGATAAATGGGGCCGCGAGATCGTCTCCTGGGCCATCGATTGCGGCAATGTGACCAGCACGCGCTCC
The DNA here is from genome assembly GCA_046541755.1 of Anaerolineales bacterium. Classification (GTDB taxonomy): domain Bacteria; phylum Chloroflexota; class Anaerolineae; order B4-G1; family SLSP01; genus JAAAOZ01. The sequence continues at coordinate 11,718 of JBKHCQ010000032.1, forward strand.
TACAAAAATGTCCCCTTCTTTATGAGCAGCGCGGGCTACGGCCTCTTCATCCACGCCTCCGCGCCGATTGTCTATCGCATCGGCAGCGAATCGGCGGTGACCTACAGCTTCGACGTGCTGGACGATGAACTCGACTATTTCCTCATCTACGGGCCGCGCTTCAAGCACATCCTGGCGCGCTACACGGAGCTGACGGGGCGCGCGCCGCTGCCGCCCAAGTGGTCGTTCGGCTTCTGGATTTCGCGCTGTGGCTACAAGAATCGCGCGGAGGTCGAGGCCGTGATCGCAGAGATGCGGGCGCGCGGCTTCCCCTGCGACGTCATCAGCCTCGATCCGTGGTGGATGGGCGAGGCGCCGTGGTGCTCTTACGAGTGGGACACCGAGCAGTTCCCCGATCCCCAGGAGATGATGGCCCAGTTGCGCGAGCGGGGCGTGCGCACCTGTCTGTGGATCACGCCCTATGTGACGTCCGGCACGCGCGCCTACGAAGAGGGCGTCGCGCAGGGCTATTTCCTCACGGATGCGGACGGCGATCTCGCGCCGGTCGAGGAAGCGTTCACCGGCGTCAGCGCGGCGGCGGTCGATTTCACCAATCCAAAAGCGCGGGCCTGGTTCCAGCGCGTGTTGGCGCGGCTGTTGGAGATGGGCGCGGCGGTCTTCAAGACTGATTTCGCGGAGCAAGCGCCGATCAATGCTGTCTATCACGATGGGCGCGATGGCCTGACGATGCACAACCTCTATCCGCTGCTCTACAACGGCGCGGTCTTCGAGCTGACGGAGCGCACCTTCGGGCGCGGGCTGACGTGGGGGCGCTCCGGCTACGCGGGATCGCAACGCTACCCGGTGCAGTGGGGCGGCGATAGTTACGCCTCATTGGATCAGATGGTGGGCCAGATGCGCGGCCTGCTCAGCTACGGGATGAGCGGCGTACCCTTTTGCAGCCACGATGTGGGCGGCTTCGATTGTCCGCCGCGCGTCTTCGACGCCAGTATGCCGGAAGGCGTCACGCTGCCCGGCGATACCATCGCGGCGTGGGGGGAGGCCTTTGGCGAGAATTTCGAGGCCGCCAGCGCGGATCGCGATACTGAGGTCTACATCCGCTGGTTGCAGTTCGGCGTCTTCTCCTCCCACCTGCGCGCGCACGGCAAGCAGCCGCGCGAGCCGTGGGAATATGGCCCGGAGGCGACCGAGATCGCGCATCGTTATTTGGCGCTGCGCTATCGCCTGCTGCCCTACATCTATACGCAGGCGGCGCGCTCGTGTGAGACCGGCCTGCCGATGGTGCGCCCGCTGGTGTTGGATTACCAGGACGATCCCAACGTGGCCCAACTCGATCTGGAATATCTCTTCGGGGAGAGTTTTCTAGTCGCGCCGCTCTTCACCCGCGCGCGCGAACGGCAGGTCTATCTGCCGGCGGGGCACTGGGTCGATTACTGGAGCAAAGAGGTCATCGCGGGCGGGCGCTGGATCACGGTGGACGCCCCGTTGGAGAAGCTCCCAATGTGGGTCAAGGCCGGCCACATCATCCCGCTGGGGCCAACGATGGACTACGTGGACCAAAAGCCGCTCGATCCGCTGACGTTAGAGATCTACGCGCCGGGGGATGCGGGCGAGCTGGTCATCCGCGACGAGGATCAGCCGGACATCGTCGCGCGCTACGCCCGTGAGGATGGCGAGCTACACGTCAGCGTGACCGGCGCTCCCGGCGACGTCGAAGTCCACGTCTTTGGGGAGGATATGCCGTGGCAGTTGGTGGATTGATTGAAGAAGAGCGTGAAGCGTGATACGTCATGCGTCATCAAGCGCGCGAAAGTGAGTTGGATTTGATGCTTTGCCCAATTGCTGCTTTGGAGTTTGGATGTTGGACCTAGCAATTCGCGGCGGCACACTGGTGACGGCGAGTGAAATCTTGCCGGCCGATGCGGGCGTGCAGGAGGGACGCATCGCCTGCATCGGGCAGGATGTGCGCGGGCGCGAGGAGATCGACGCGACGGGCCTGCTGGTGCTGCCCGGCGCGATTGATCCGCACGTGCATCTGGCGATGCCCACGGGCGTCACCCGCTCCGCCGATGACTGGCGCAGTGGAACCATCGCGGCGGCGTGCGGCGGCACGACGACGGTGATCGATTTTGTGGAGCCGGAGCCGGGCGAGCGCCTGGCATCGGCGTTGGCGAAGCGGCGCGCGGAGGCCGCCGACGCGGTGATCGATTACGGGCTGCACATGACCATCACCGACGCGCGGGAAGAGACGCTGGCGCAGATTCCCGACATCGTAGCGGCGGGCGCGCCGACCTTCAAGACCTATACCGTCTACGAGGGCTTCCGCCTGGACGATGGGCAACTTCTGGCCGTGATGGCGGCGGTGCGCGATGCGAATGGTATGGTGCTCACCCACTGCGAGAACGACGCCATCGTGCGCCGCTGCACCGAGGCGCTGTTAGCGGCGGGCGAGAGCGGCCCCGGCGCTTACCCCCGCAGCCGCCCCATCCCCGCCGAGGGGGAGGCGATCACGCGCGTGTTGGCGCTGGCCGAGGTGGCGCAGGCGCCGCTCTACGTGGTGCATATCTCCACGGCGCGGGGCGCGGCGGCGCTGCGCGAGGCCCGCGCGCGCGGACAGCGCGCCTACGGCGAGACATGCCCGCAATATCTGCTCCTAACTGAGGTGGCCTATGGGCGTCCCGGCCTCGAGGCGGCGAAGTTCGTCTGCGCGCCGCCGTTGCGCGCGGTGATGGACAATGTCGCGCTCTGGAAGGCCCTGGCTCGCGATGAGGTGCAGGTCGTGGCGACGGATCATTGTCCCTTCAATGTTGTGGGGCAGAAGGAGTTGGGCCGCGACGATTTCACGCAGATCCCCGGCGGGCTGCCGAGCATCGAGCTGCGCCTGAGCTTGGTCTACGGCTTCGGCGTGGTGGCCAAGCGGCTGTCGCTCCAGCGCTGGGTGGAGGTGTGCAGCACCGCGCCCGCGCGCCTCTTCGGCCTCTATCCCCAGAAAGGCACACTTTTCCCCGGCGCGGACGCCGACATCGTGCTCTTCGATCCAGAGCAGCGCGCGCGCGTGACCCAGGAGCGCTTACACGAGCAAGTCGATTACACGCCGTATGAGGGCCTGCATCTCCACGGCGCGCCCGTGATGACGTTAGCGCGGGGGCGCGTGATCGCGCGCGAGGGTGAGTTCGTGGGTCAGATCGGCACGGGGCGGTTTTTGGAGCGAGCGTTAAGTGAGAATCACGCATAGAGAATTGGTCCCAGGCCCGGCGGTTAAAACCGCGGCCACCATTACGAAGTCGCCCTTCGGCGACTGAGTTTTAACCGGCGAAGGCCGGTTTCGTAAATGTAGCCGCGAATTCCCTCGGCCATTGGGCCTTGGGGCCAAGGTATTCGCCAGGCTCATCAAACTAAATCGTTAAGAGAATTGAGGGTTGAGTGTGAATCACAGAGAGCGATTTTACGCCACGCTGCACTATCAAACGCGCGACCGGGCGCCGCTGATCGATTTTAATTTTTGGGATGAGACGTTAGCGGCGTGGCGTGAGCAGGGCTTGCCGGCGCACATCGATAAATCCAACATCCACGAGTTTTTGGGGATGGATTACGACTTCAGCCAGGTGACCTTCGAGACAGGGACGGACGCCGGGCTGGTCCCTCCCTTCGAGGAAAAGGTGATGGAGGATCGCGGCGCCACAGAAGTTGTGCAGCAGGCGGACGGCGTGCGCGTGTTGCGTCACAAGGTAGGCTCGTCGATTCCGCAGCACATGGGCCATCTGCTGGAAGATCGCGAGAGCTGGGAGACCTACTACAAGCCCCGGCTCGATCCCACGCATCCGGCGCGCTTTCCGGCGGATTGGGAGGCGCGCGTGGCCGAATCTAACGATCCGGCCTGCGAGAAGCTCTTCGTGCCGTGGGTGGGCGGGCTGTACGGCTGGCTACGCGATTGGATGGGCATGGAGAAGATCTCTTACGTGATGTACGACGACCGCGCGTGGTTCGAGGAGATGGTCGCCACGGTGGCCGATTGCATCGTGGGCACGCTGGAGGGCATCTTGGCCGGCGGGATGAAGATCGACGCCTGCGCGATGTGGGAGGATATGTGCTACAAGGGCGGCCCGCTGATGAGTCCTCGAATGTTCAAGAAATATCTGGTGCCGCATTATCGGCGCATCACGGATCTGCTCCATCGCTCCCCCGACTATGACGTGGATGTCGTCTGGGTGGATAGCGACGGCGATATCGCCAAGCTGGCGCCGCTCTGGTTGGATGCGGGCGTCAACTGCATGTTCCCGCTGGAGGTGGGGACGTGGGGCGCGGACCCGGTGGCCTATCGACGCGAGTACGGCCGCGATCTGCTGCTGATGGGCGGCTTCGACAAGCACATTTTGGCCGGAGCGCAGGACGACATCGCGCGAGAAATTGATCGGCTGGCGCCCCTGGTCGAGGAGGGCGGCTATATCCCCTTCTGCGATCACCTCGTGCCGCCGGACGTGCCCTTCGCGAACTACATCTTTTACCTCAAGCGCGCGCGCGAGGTGTGGTGCAAGAACACAAATTTAAATCCCATGCAAATCTGATCAGCCAACTCGCCCATTCGCTGATTCGCCCATTCGCTGATTCGCCCATTCGCTGATTCGCCCATTCGCT
>JBKHCQ010000033.1:0-15642 GCA_046541755.1 Anaerolineales bacterium
TCCAGATCGAAGGCGGTGTTGTAGACGACCTCGTCGAAGCGCTCGAAGCGCTCGTCATCCTGGCGGAAGAAGCCGGTGATGTAGGTGTAGGCGCGCCGCATCTCTTTCACGACCACGCCCCGATTGATCAGCACCAGATCCGGCTCATCCTGGACGGTGACGCCGCCCCAGCGATGCAGCCCGGCCAACGTGTTCAGATCGAAGATGAACCAGCCGGCGTCCAACAGTACCTCATAAACCGAGTGGAAACAGCTTTCCAGCGCCGCCAAGTCGGGCAGATGGTTGAGTGTATCGTAGGTGGCGACCACCAGACCAAACGTTTCATCTTCCAGCGCGAACTCCGCCGCATCCCCCACCACGAAGCGCGCTTGCTCCTCAACCAAGTACTCCTGCGCGTTCTCCCGCGCGACCGCCAACATCGCCGCGGAGAGATCCAACCCCGTGACGCGATAGCCGTGCTCCAAGAAGTGCAGCGCCAGCTTCCCCGTGCCGCAGCCCAAATCCAGCAGCGTCTTGGGGATGGGATCGGTCATCTTCTGCTCGTAAAAGCTCCGAATCAGGGGCGAGACCTGGTTGGCGAAGGCGCTCCATCGCATGTTGTAGATGCGGGCGAATTTTTCTCCGTAGGCTTGGGGCATGGTGTTCTCCTTTTTAGCGTCTCAGCGTCTCAGCGGCTCAGCATGTTAGCGTCGCAGCGGCTCAGCTTTCTTGGGCCTTTTTCTGCAATTCGTACAGCTTGGTCAGCGCGTCGATGGGTGTGAGGCTGTTGATGTCCAACTGGCGCAGGGCCGCGATGACGGGCGATTCCTTGGCGATGAGCACCGGCTGGAAATCCTCCGTCCCCTGCGATTGCGTGCCGGGCCGGAACTCGCCGCTCTCCAGATCCTCCAGCAAATCCTCCGCGCGATGCACGACGGGCGCGGGAATCCCCGCCAGCCGCGCCACGTGAATCCCGTAGGAGCGATCCGCGCCGCCCGGCGCGACCTGGTGCAGGAAGATGATGTCGCGCCCCTCCTCGACGACGTCCAAGTTGAAGTTGCGCACGCGCGGCAGGCGCGCCTCCATTTCGATCAGCTCGTGATAGTGCGTGGCGAAGAGCGTGCGCGCGCGGCGCTCCGGGTGATTGTGCAGATATTCGATCACGGCCCAGGCGATGGCCATGCCGTCGTAGGTGCTCGTGCCGCGCCCCACCTCATCCAAAATCAGCAGGCTGTGCGGCGTGGCGTGATGCAGGATGTTGGCCGTCTCCACCATCTCCACCATAAAGGTCGATTGGCCCGCCGCCAACTCATCGGAGGCGCCGATGCGCGTGAAGATGCGATCCACCACGCCGATGTGCGCCCGATCCGCCGGTACAAAGCTGCCGATCTGGGCCAGCAGGACGATCAGGGCCGTCTGGCGGAGGAACATGCTCTTGCCCGCCATGTTCGGCCCGGTGATGATGTGAATCCGGCTCTCGCCGTCCATCACCAGATCGTTGGGCGTGAACGGCTCGGAAAGCGTCCGCTCCGCCACGGGATGGCGCCCCTGCTCGATGGTCATCACGGGCGTCTCGTCGAAGGTGGGGCGGATGTACTGCTGCTGGGCGGCGACCTCGGCCAGCGCGGCGGCCACATCGACGCGGGCTAAGGCGGCGGCGGTGGCCAGCAGCGACTTGGCCTGCGCGGCGACCTGCGCGCAGATCTCGCGGAAGAGGCGCAATTCGATCTCCGCGATCCGCTCGTCGGCGTTGAGTACGAGGCTCTCGTGTTCTTTCAACTCCGGGATAAAATAGCGCTCCGAATTGGAAAGCGTCTGCTTGCGGATATACTCCTCCGGCACGTGCTCCAAATTCGCCTTGGTGACCTCCAGGTAGTAGCCGAAGACCTTGTTGTAGCCCACCTTGAGGCTCTTGATGCCCGTGCGCCGCCGCTCCTTCTTCTCCAGATCCGCGATCCAATCGCGGGCGTCCCGCGCGGCATTGGCGATGCGATCCAGTTCCTCAGAGAACCCGCCGCGAATCACGCGGTCGTTGCCCGCCTGCGCGGGCGGATCATCGACGATGGCCTCGGCGATGAGATTCGCGACCGCGGTCACGGGATCAAGGCCGTCCAGCAGATGGGCGAATCCGGGCAGGCTACCATTATCATTATTGGATAACGGCCGCAGCGCCGCCCGGAGCGTCGGCACGGAGGCGAGCGCCGACCGGATGCCGACCAGATCACGCGGCGAGGCGCGCCGCGCGACCACGCGATTGGTCATCCGCTCCAGATCGGGCGCCTGCTTGAGGTACTCGCGCACCTCCGCGCGCAGCAGGCCGTCATTGTAAAAACCCTGCACCTGATCCAGGCGCTGCTCCAGCGCGGGGATGTCTAAGAGCGGCTGTGCCAGGCGGTGGAGCAATAGCCGGCCCCCCATAGCGGTGATGGTGCGATCAATCACCCAGAGCAGCGAGCCGCGCTGCTCCCGGCGCAGCGTCTCGGTGATCTCCAAGTTGCGCCAGGAGGCGGCGTCAATCGCCATAAAATGATCGACGGTGTAGGTACGCAAGCCCGTGATCTGTGGCAGCGCGCCCTTCTGCGTCTCCTGCAAATAGGCCAACACCGCCCCGGCGGCCCGAATCGCCAGCGGCTTGCCCTCGCAGCCGAAGCTCTGGAGCGTCCGCGCGCCGAAGTGCTCCAGCAAATTTTGGCGCGCGGAATTTTTCTCAAAGCGGTAGCTGGGCCACGGCGTGAAGTGCGCGGAGATCTGGCCCGCCAGCGCCTCTTCCGGGCGCTGGTCGGGATCGCCAGGATCGCGCTCCTGCCACGAGCCGGCGCTGGGAATCAGCACCTCGCGCGGCTGGAGGCGCGTCAACTCCTGCTGCACCGCCCCTAAGATATTGCCCTGATCGGCTAACTGCGTCGTCGCGAACTCGCCGGTGGAAATATCGGCGTAAGCGATGCCCGCGCGCTTCCCATCGACGACGGCGGCCGCGAGATAGTTGGGGCGCTTTTCCTCCAGCAGGGCCGGCTCGGTCAAGGTGCCGGGCGTGACCACGCGCTCCACGCGGCGCTCCATCGGCCCACGCCCATCCGGCTCGCCGATCTGCTCGGCAATCGCGACGCGGTAACCCTTCTCAATCAGCTTCGCGATGTAGCCCTCGGCGGCGTGATGGGGCATGCCGGCCATCGGCACGCGCTGATTCTTGGCCACCGGCCGCGAGGTGAGCGTCAGATCCAGCTCGCGGGCGACCAGCTCAGCGTCCTCATCGAAGGTCTCATAAAAATCGCCCAACCGGAAGAAGAGAATGGCATCCGGGTGTTGGGCTTTGATGCGCAGATACTGTTCACGTAACGGGGTCGTCTTTTTCTTACTCATAGATGAAATTATACCGTCGAGCGCGGCATGCCACAAGGAACAAAGTCCCACCAATTCCCAATTTGGCCTCAATTGGGTCTTGACACGAGCCGTTATCTTCTCTATAATAATATTATAAAGATATGACAATTCCCCGAAGGGATTAACCTTTCATTATGATCAACCGTATGATCAACCGTATGATCAACCGCGAATCTCCCATGCCCATCTATCATCAACTCAAGCAAATCATCAAGCAACAAATTGATGATGGAGCATTAGCGGCCGGCGATAAATTGCCCACGGAACGCGAGTTGTGCGACCTTTATAACATCAGCCGCGCTCCCGTACGTCAAGCGCTTGCAGATTTGGCAAAAGAGGGCTATATTTATCGTCAAGCTGGCGTGGGCACCTTTGTCACCGAAAGCCGACACATCGAAAGTATCCCTTTCAATCTATTGGCCAACGATAAGTGGTGGGTTTCCTTGGCAGAGCGTACCATCGCCCTCTGGAACGACCAGCACCCCCAACGCGACATTCAACTCAACGTCGATATGCCCGCGCAACCCGAATTCCATCAACACCTGTACACAGCGGTCGCCCAGGGCCAGGTGCCCGATATGATTTCCTTGGATTGTGTGTGGATGATGGAGTACGTGCGGACGGCCTATCTCGCGCCCATTGATGTGTTAGATCCGGCGTGGGTAGCGGAGTTGGCGGAGGAATTAGAGCCAACCGTCTACGAAAGCCACTTCATCGATGGCCACGTTTTCGGGGTGCCGATGCAGACGGACGTGACCGGCATGTGGTATCGTCGGGATTGGTTCGCGGCAGAAGGGCTGACGCCGCCCACGACGTGGGATGAGTTACGCGCTCTCTTAGCCTACTTCGACCGCGCGGACATCAAAGCCAAGTTTGGGCACGAATGTCCCATTCTATTCCCCTCCACCAACGCCGGCGGCGAAGCAACCGTCAACGTGCTCTTCCCCATCATCTTGGGCGCCGGCGGGGAATTGCTGGACGAGGAGGGAAAGCTGGCGCTGGTTGATGAAAATGTCTATCGGGCGCTGGATTTCCTGCAAGAGATCACCTTTCAAGCCAAGTATATGCCCCCGGAGGCTGCGACGTATCGATGGTGGGATATCCCCCAAGCGTTGGCCAAGGGCCGCGTCCCGATGACGTTCGGCGGCACCTATGAATGGCCCGCCATCGCCGAGCAATCGGGATGGGGGCATAGCGAGGAAGCGTTGCTATCGCATCTGGGCTTTGTGCCCATGCCACGCCCCACAGCAGATATTCCCCCGGTGACCACCTTGGGCGGGGCATCGTGGGTGCTGCTGCGACAATCCAAGCTTCAGGAATTAGGCCTGGGGCTGATCAAATTGGCGCTTTCCTCAAATTTGAATACACTATTCTATGAGGAAAAGCTGCAACTATCACCCTTCAAAGCCATCAATCAGCAACTGAGCGAAACTCATCCATGGATACGGGAGATCATGCCCTTACTCGCCGTCGCGCGTCCGCGTCCTAAATTAGCCCAGTACATTCGGGTCTCCTTGTTCTTACAACAGATGTTCGAGCAAATCTTATGGCAAGGCGCGCCCGCTGAAAAGGTCGTTAAGCAAACGGCCAGTTATTTGGCTTTGCTTTTAGGCGCATAGGTCTTTTGACCTATCAAGACACATCGGGTAGTTACCTTTTCTTTCTGTTGTCTTCTGTTATCAACTGACCATTAAAAGGAGGTGGTAAAATTTCAGGAAAACCAAAACCATGTTGTTGTGATGGGATGTACATAGCACGATCCTTTCAAATTTTAATCAAGTTTACAGGAGGAGATCTGTAATGAAACGCTGGAATTTGGTGTTGAGTCTATTAGTCGTCTTGGCAATGGTCCTATCTGCCTGTGGCGGTGGCGGCGGAGAGGGAGAAGGAGAGGGAGAACCATCCGGTGACGGTGGTGAAGAAGAGACAAAAGTCGTCGATATTTTCGGCGCTTTTGTGGATGAGGATGCGCGGCGCTTCCGCGACTCCATGAAGCCCTTTATCGATCGCACGGGGATTGAGATAGAGTATGAAGGCTCGGGCGACTTCGAGACCTTGATTTTGGTCCGCATTGAGGGCGACGATCCACCCGATATTGCCGCCTTCCCCCAACCCGGCCTGCTGGCCGACTTTGTCGACAAGGATCAGGTCATTGATCTGACCGAATGGTTCGACGACGGCTACCTGGAAGAGCAATACGAGCAACACTGGCTGGAGATGGCGACGATGGACGGGATTATGGCCGGCGTCTGGTATCGCGCCAATGTGAAGAGTTTGGTCTGGTACCCGGTTCCCGAATTTTCCGAGGCCGGTTACGAAGTCCCCGAGACCTGGGAGGAGATGATCGCGCTCTCTGACCAAATGGTTGCGGATGGCAATACCCCCTGGTGCATCGGCATTGAAAGCGCCGGGGCAACGGGCTGGGTCGCCACCGACTGGATGGAAGACATCATGCTCCGCACGCAACCCGTCGAGAAGTACGATGCTTGGGTCGAGGGTGAACTGCCCTTCGATTCCCCCGAGGTCAAGAACGCGGCCGAGATCATGGGCGAAATCTGGTTCAACGATGACTACGTCTTGGGCGGCACCCCCTCCATTCTCACCACACCCTTCGGCGACGCCCCCACCCCGATGTTCGATGATCCGCCGAGCTGCTACATGCACCGCCAGGCGAGCTTCATTCCCGCCTTCTTCCCCGAGGGTGTGACCGTAGGCGAGGACGTCAACTACTTCTACCTGCCTCCCATCAAGCCCGATGAAATTCCCCAGCCGGTATTGGGCGCGGGCGACCTCTTCGCCGCGTTCAGGGACCGCCCCGAGGTTCGAGAAGTGATGGAATATCTCACGACGGGCGAGTCCACCAAGGCCTGGCTGGAATCCGGCGGCTTTGTCTCGCCGCACAATGACACCCCCCTCGATTGGTACCCTTCCGATGTGGATCGCGGCTACGCCGAGATTCTATCCGAGGCCAGTGTCTTCCGCTTCGACGGCTCTGACCTGATGCCGGGCGCCGTGGGCGCGGGCGCCTTCTGGACCGGCATGGTTGACTACGTCAACGCCGGAGGCGAGAATCTGGACGCCGTTATGGAGAGCATCGACGACGCCTGGCCGGAGTAAAAGGCTAAAGCGCCGTAGAAAACATAGCTTTGGGAGCAGGGTTGCTGCTAGCGACCCTGCTCCCACAACATCATAATCGAGCCTGTTAACTCATCCAACTCTCATCCAACTCTCATCAACTTACCAGATTTAACATTTTTAACAGGAGGGACGGAATGGAAAACCCTGAAAAACTTCTGAAGTCCAGTGGCATACTCGACTGGCTAACAGCGGGTGTGGGCCGCGTCCTCGTCTCGTTGATCGTCCCTGTCATCGCTTTTGTTGTAATGTGGCAGGGATTTATCTTTTTGCGCGAGGGGGAAGCCTCTAAACTTATCACCGCCGTGGTGGCAATCGTGTGGGGCGTGGGCGGCATCGGGCTGCTCTTTGTGATGTCCAACTGGTTGATAGAGCAACTCCCAGAGTTATGGATGATTCGCTTGCGACCCTATGTTTTCGTAGGGCCGGCGTTAGCGATTCTATCGTGGTATTTGCTCATCCCCACGTTGCGCACACTCTACACCAGCTTCTTCGATGCCAGATCTGTCGGCTTTGTCGGCTTAGAGAACTATATATATGCTTTTACCGAGCCGAAAATGCTCGAATCTTTCCGCAACAACCTGTTGTGGTTGGTCTTCGGGACAGGTCTTAGCGTCTCTTTTGGCTTGTTGGTCGCTATCCTGGCGGATCGCTCCAAATTCGAGACTATCGCCAAATCCCTCATCTTCCTCCCGATGGCCATCTCGTTTGTCGGCGCGGGCGTGATTTGGCGCTTCATTTACTTCTACAAGCCACCCACCCAAGAGCAGATCGGGCTTCTCAACGCGATTCTCGTCGGACTAGGAGGTGAGCCGCAAGCCTGGCTGACCCTGCGCCCGTGGAATAACCTGTTCCTCATCGCGATTCTCATCTGGTTGCAGACCGGCTACGCGATGGTGCTCTTATCCGCCGCGCTGAAAGGCGTCCCGCAGGAGTTGTTGGAGGCCGGGCGCATCGATGGCGCATCCGAGGTGCAAATCTTCTTCAATATCCTCATCCCCTATATTCAGGGGACCATCGTTACCGTCTCCACCACGATCTTGATCCTCACCCTGAAGATCTTCGATATCGTCTTCGTGATGACCAACGGTAACTATGGGACCGAGGTGATTGCCAGTCAGCAGTACAAGCAGATGTTCAAATTCCAACACTTTGGGCGCGGCTCAGCGATCGCGATTGTGCTATTGATCGCTGTGATCCCCGTGATGTGGTACAACCTCAAGCAATTTGGTGAGCAGGAGGCTTTCTAATGAGTCTTAAACGACAAAAACTCATATCCAACATCGTAGTGAACGGGGCGCTCCTCATCTTGTGCATTATTTGGACCCTCCCCACCTTCGGTCTGTTAGTCTCATCCTTCCGCCCGGCGGACGCCGTTAGTAGAACTGGATGGTGGACGGTCTTTGATTTTTCTCGGGTCCAGGAGGGGGAGCGATTCACAACTGATAATTACCGCCAAGTACTGTTGGGAAAGGATTACACCAACGCCGAAGGTGAAGTTGTCCGAGCCAGCGGCGACGACCTGAGCACCGCGTTCCTCAACAGTTTGACGGTCACCGTGCCCGCCACCGTGATTCCCATTTTGATCGCGGCCTTCGCGGCTTACGGCTTCGCCTGGATGACCTTCCCCGGACGAAAAGTGTTCTTCGTGGCCGTGGTCGCGCTGCTGGTTGTACCCTTGCAGATTGCGCTGATCCCTATCTTGCGAGACTATCGGGCATTGGATCTAACCGGTACATTCCTGGCGATTTGGCTTGCTCACACCGGCTTCGGGCTGCCGCTGGCGACCTATCTCCTCTACAACTACATCAGCGGCCTGCCCCGTGACATCTTAGAATCGGCCTTCATCGACGGCGCCTCCCACTTTACAACTTTCATCCGGCTGATTCTTCCTCTCTCGATGCCGGCCTTAGCATCGTTCGCCATCTTCCAATTCCTCTGGGTGTGGAACGACCTGCTGGTCGCGCTGGTCTTCATCGGCAGCAAGCCAGAGGTCGCCGTCCTGACGCAGCGCCTCCAGGAGATGGTCGGCTCGCGTGGCCAGGACTGGCACCTGCTGACCGCCGGCGCCTTCATCACCATGATTCTCCCGCTGGTCGTCTTCTTCTCCCTCCAGCGCTACTTCGTCCGCGGGCTGCTCGCCGGTTCCGTCAAAGGCTAAATCTGGCGATCCCGGCAAGAACCAGAGGCCCCAGCGAAACATACAGGGCACGATGCGCGTCCCACGCCATCGCGCCCTGTTGTCTTTTAGAGCGCAACCTTCACAATTCGCAATTCGCAATTCTAAATTCTTAATTCCCCCAGAAAGGAGAACGCGATATGCACATCGCATTTTTGAACCCTCAAGGCAACTTCGATCCCAAAGACAGCTACCTCACCGCGCATCCGGACTTCGGCGGGCAGTTGGTCTATGTGAAGCAGTTGGCCATCGCGATGGCTGAGATAGGCCACACGGTCGATATTCTCACCCGCCAGATCATCGATCCGCAATGGCCGGAGTTTTCGGCGCCGTTCGACGCCTATCCCGGCGTGGAGAACGTTCGCATCGTTCGCCTCCCCGCCGGCCCGCCGGATTTTCTGCGCAAGGAGCTGCTGTGGCCACACCTGGTGCGCGAATGGGTGCCCAACATTCTGGAGTTCTATAAGGATGAAGGCCGCTATCCCGACGCGCTGACCTCCCACTACGGCGATGGCGGTCTGTGCGCGGTTTTGATCTCGGATGAGACCGGCATCCCCTTTACGTTTACGGCCCACTCGCTTGGCGCGCAGAAGATGGACAAGCTCCACATCACGCGCGAGAACATCGCCGAGTACGACGCGCATTATCAATTCGCGCGCCGCATCGTGGGCGAGCGCCTGGCGATGAACCGCTCGCTGGTCAACATCACCAGCACCTCGCAGGAGCGCTACAGCCAATACTCGCACAACGCCTATCGCGGCGCGGTCGATCCAACCGATGACGCGCGCTTCGCCGTCGTGCCGCCCGGCGTCGCGATGCACATCTTTGATCGGGACGCGACCTACGAGCAGGAGGACGCGACCTATCGTCACATCCGCGAGATGCTGGCGCGCGACATCGATCCTGACCGCCACGACTTGCCCTGCATCGTCGCCTCCAGCCGGCTCGATCCCAAGAAGAATCACATAGGCTTGGTGAAGGCGTTCGCCAGCAGCCCGGAGTTGCGTCAGCGCGCCAATTTGGTGATCGTCACCGCTTATTTGGATAATCCGCTGGCCGGCTACCCGGAGGCCAGTGGGGGCGAGCGCGAGGTCTTGGATAGTATCATGGAGGTGGTGGAGCAAAAAGAGCTGCGCGGCGAACTCTCGATCTTCGCGCTGACCGGGCAACAGGCCCTGGCCGCCGGTTATCGCTTCTTCTCCAAGCTGCGCTCCGTCTTCTGCTTGACCGCGCTCTACGAGCCGTTTGGACTGGCGCCCCTGGAGGCCATCGCCGCCGGGCTGCCCGCCGTCGTGACCAAGTTTGGCGGGCCGACGGAGAGCCTCCGCGAGGGCGACGACGAGTACGGCGTCTTAGTCGATCCCACCGATCCGCAGGAGGTCAGCGCGGGGCTGTACAAGCTGGTGAGCGACGACGAGACGTGGGAGCACTACGCCGAGGCGGGCTATCAGCGGGTGCTTTCGCGCTACACCTGGCAGCGCACGGCGGAAGGCTATCTGCGCGCCATCGAGGAGCGCTGTCCCAATCTCGAAGCGGGCGAAGGTGAGCCGTGCCCCGCTGCTGAGTCCCGATTCTTCTTGCCGATCCATCCCTATTTTCAGGAGAAGATGCCGGAGAAGGGCATCGCGTTAGAGGAGCTGGACGATCTCTACTTCAAGTTGGATGTGTTAGCCGTGGGCGAGACGGTGGTAGACTTTATCTCCCACGCCAGGGTCAATTCGTTACGCACTGCCGAGCAATTCCGCCGCTATTTGGGCGGCCAGCCCGCGAACGTGGCGCTCTACGTCGCGAAGTTGGGACGCCGGTCGGCGGTGCTCTCCAAAGTGGGCGAGGATCGCTTCGGCGAGTTCTTGGAGGAGAAGCTCCAACATCACGGCGTCAGCACCGAGGCGCTCTACAAAACTGAGGAACTGCCCACCACGACGGTCTTCATCAGCCGGACGATCAGCGTCCCCGATTTCCAACTCAATCGCGGCGCGGATGCGCTGCTCGACTTCCACGAGGTCTCCGAGGCGCTGATTGATCGCGCCCAGATTATCCACACCTCCTGCTTCGCGCTCTCCAAGGAGCCACAGCGCGCCGCGATCCGCCGGGCGCTGCGATTGGCTCAACGCGCCGGCAAAATCGTGAGCCTCGATCCCAACTACAACCCGCGCGTCTGGCCGGACAAGGACGAGGCTTGGGAGGTGTTAGCCCAAATTATGCCCGCCGTGACCATCGTCAAGCCCTCGCTGGAGGACGCCCGCCAGCTCTTCGATTACAACATGGACGATGAGGACCTGGAAGTCACGAGCCTCGATACTTTCCACGATTTAGGCGCCGAGGTGGTGATCTTCACGCGCAGCGGCGGCATCGTCACAGTCTCCGACGGCGAGAGCGTCGAGCACATCGGCCCGCTGCCGATGGTCGAGGTGGACAACGTCACCAGCGGCGGCGACGCTTTCTTGGGCGCGCTGTTGGTCGCCCACTTGGATGGCAAATCCTGGGCCACCTGCGTGCGCTTCGCCCACCAAGTCGCGGCGATGAATCTCCAAGTCGTCGGGCACATCCAGAATATGATCCATCGCGAGGCTATCTACGAGCAGTTGAGCGCCGAAAAGTGATCAATGTAGGTCGGAATGATATTCCGACCGGGCGGATTACCATCCGCCCTACACCTATTTTCGTAGGAGAAAACGATGCAAATTCCAACCGGAGAGATTGATCTCCTGACGATGGGCGAGGCCCTGATCGATCTGATCTCCGTCGAGCAGGTCGAATCTCTGTACGAGGCCCAACAATTCGAAAAGCATCAGGGCGGCTCGCCGGCGAACATCGCCGTCAACCTGGCCAAGTTAGACCGCACCAGCGCCTTCATCGGCAAAACGGGCATCGGCGCTTTCGGAACTTTCATCAAGGCCGAGCTACGCCGCGCGGGCGTCATCACCGACTATATGATTATGGATCATCGCGTGCACACCAGCGTCATCTTCGTCTCGCGCACCCAGGGCACGCCGGATTTCGAGGCGTTCCGGGATGGCGACTATCGCCTGGAGCCGAAGGATCTGAACGAGGAGGCCGTCCGCAACGCGAAGGTCGTTCACACCTCAATCTGGCCCGTCTCCCGCGAGCCGTCGCGAACGGCGGTAGAGCGCGCCTTCCACATCGCCCACGAGGCGGGCAAGATCATCTCCTTCGATCCCAACTACAGCAGCCGCATCTGGCCCGATCACCGCGAGGCGCTGGAGGTGATCCCGCGCATGCTGAAGTTAGCGACAATCACCAAACCCTCCTTAGACGACGCCCACCGCTTTTTTGGCGATAAAGAGGCCCACCTGCCGCCCGACGCCTACATCTCCCGCTATCACGAGATGGGCGCAGAGATCGTCGTGCTGACGATGGGCAAGGAGGGAATTCTCCTCTCCGAGAGCGGTAGGAGCAAGCTTCAGCACATCCCCGCCCAAAAAATCGAGGTGGTCGATGCCACCGGGGCCGGCGATTCCTTCTGGGCCGGCTTCATCGCCGCCCTGTTGGATGAGCAGCCGTTGCAGCGTTGCGCCCTCTTCGCCCGCGAAATCGTCGGGATGAAACTCACCCGCGTCGGCCCCCTGCCGGATAAAATCGACCGCCAGAAGATCTACGCCAAGATCGATCAGTTAGGTGAAACAAGTGATTGATTTCACTTGAGAATAAAATTCCAGTCTGAAGTCACCTGCGCGGGATAGCAAATCTGCTATCCCGCGCGCAAGCTATCCTTGATTTTGCCCTTTAAGTCTGGTATAATCAATTCACCGATAAGGTGAATAAATGAATCGATTCTCGTGTTTTCCACAGGAGTAACCTTGCGATTTGCCTTCGCCGATAACAAACTTAAGAAACTCTACACCGAGGAAAAAGGCGCACATAAGTATCCAGCGGGCGTAATCGACACTTTCTTCGACGTCATGGCAATTATAGCCAACGCCCCTGATGAACGAGATCTCTACAATCTTAAGAGCCTTCACTATGAGAAACTCAGAGGAGAACGAAGTCACCAACGATCTCTTCGACTTAATCGCCAATTCCGCCTGATCATTGAGAAAGTTGAAGACAAACACGGTAGGTTCTTGTGGATCATCAGCATTGAGGATTATCACTGAAAATTTCATACATTATACGAGGGAGGAAAAGATGAGCGCTAATCTAATACCGGCAAGGGTCCCGCCACCGGGGCGCATCATCCATCGAGAATTGGACGCGCGAGGGTGGAATCAAAAAGAGTTAGCCCATATTATGGATCGTCCTGAACAGACCATCAGCGAGATCGTTAATGGTAAGAAGCGTATTACCCCAAAGACGGCGTTGGAATTGGCGGCGGCCTTTGGCACCTCGGCAGATCTTTGGCTCAATCTGGAAGCCAGTTATCAATTATACCAAGCGCGCAAAGAACAAAATAATCCCGACATTGCTCGTAAGAGCCGTCTCTATTCTTTGGTACCGCTTACCGAAATACGCAGGCTAGGCTGGATCAAGTGTGGCGACACCTTAGACGAAATAGAAAAAACCGTGTGCGATTTTCTGAATATCACAACGCCCAATGCAATACCCCAATTAGCTGTTAGTTTTCGGCAGTCCGATATTGGAGATCCTGAGATCGCTGGAGAGATTGCATGGGTCAAGCGCGTAGAGTATCTGGCACAGAAGCAAACTGTGGGCGAGTTTGATCGTGAGCATCTGCGATCTGCTATACCAGATTTGCTAACTTACGCCTACCACGCTGAGGATGTAAGCCAGATCCCGACTTTCTTGCACCAACTGGGCGTTCATTTTGTCATTGTACCCCACCTCTCCAAGACTTACATTGATGGTGCAGCTTTCACGATGCATGGTCATCCCATTGTGGCTATCACGTTACGGTATGATCGAATCGACAATTTCTGGTTCACGCTATTGCACGAACTATCTCACATCATCGCGAATCACGAAGGCGGTTATCTGGATGACCTATCAAAAGAAGCGGACAGCCAGGTAGAAATAGAAGCTAACCAACTGGCGCGGGACTGGTTGATCCACCCAGAGGCGTTTACTGCATTTAAGAGCAGAGTCGCCCCTTATTTCTCCGAGAAAGAAATTCGATCTTTTGCAGAAAGCCAAGGACGTCATCCTGGCATTGTATTAGGGCGACTCCACTATGAGGAATTAGTTCCCCACAAGAATTTACGTAAGCTGCTAGTGCCGGTAAAACAATATCTCGAAGCCTGGATTGATACAGCCAATCCTCAATAGATCAACTCATTGGCTCAAGCAACGTATATCAAATAGGGACATACTATCAAAACATTCCCTTAAACCCTGGAGGAAACCTATGGCTACAGAGTGGTACAAAGATGCTATTTTCTACGAAGTTTTCGTGCGCGCCTATGCCGATGGCGACGGCGACGGGATCGGCGATTTGGCGGGGCTGACCTCTAAGTTGGATTATCTCAAAGAGTTGGGCGTGGACGCCATCTGGATGCTGCCGATTTTTCCCTCGCCGCTGCGCGACGACGGCTACGATGTCGCCGATTACTACGCCATCCATCCCGATTACGGCGCGATGACGGACTTGAAGACCCTGATCGAAGCGGCGCACGAGCGCGACCTGCGCGTCATCATTGAGCTGATCCCCAATCACACATCCGATCAGAACGCCTGGTTCCAGGCCTCGCGCGATCCCGACCATCCCGACCACGAGACCTACCGCGATTGGTACGTCTGGAGCGCGACCGACGAGAAGTACGAGGAAGCGCGGATCATCTTCTTAGATTACGAAGAATCGAATTGGACGCTGGATGAGAAGCGCGGCGAGTACTTCTGGCATCGCTTCTTCCATCATCAGCCCGATCTCAACTATGATAACGTCGACGTCCAACGCGAGATGATGAAGATTCTGGAATACTGGATCGATGCCGGCGCCGATGGCTTCCGCGTCGACGCGACGCCCTATCTCTACCAACGCGAGGGCACCAACTGCGAGAATCTGCCGGAGACGCACTCCTACCTCAAGCGCCTGCGTTCCTTCGCCGATGGCTACCAGCCGAGCACAATGTTGCTCTCCGAGGCCAACCAATGGCCGGAGGATGTCCTGCCCTACTTCGGCGATGGCGACGAGTTCCACATGAACTTCCACTTCCCGCTGATGCCGCGCATCTTCATGGCGCTGGCGAAGGCGGATCGCGCGCCCATCGAGCACATCATGGCCCGCACACCCGACCTACCCGCGCCCTGCCAGTGGGCGACGTTCCTCCGCTGCCACGACGAGCTGACGTTAGAGATGGTCACGCCGGAGGAACGCGAATTTATGTGGGACACCTACGCGCCGGAGCCGCGCATGTGCCTCAACTTGGGCATTCGTCGCCGCCTCGCGCCCCTGCTGGAAAACGATATGGATCGCATCAAGGTCGCCAACTCCATCCTGCTGACCTTCATCGGCTCGCCCGTCATCTACTACGGCGACGAGATCGGCATGGGCGACGACATCTGGCTGGAGGATCGCGACGGCGTCCGCACGCCGATGCAGTGGTCGGACGCCCCCAACGCCGGATTCTCCACCGCGCCGGAGGACGAGTTGTACGAAAAGGTCATCGACGACGAGACCTACGGCTATCAGCAGGTCAACGTCCAGGCCCAATTAGACGACCCGGACTCACTGCTCAACTGGATGAAGCGCGTCATCCGCGTGCGCAAGGAACATCCCGCCTTTGGGCGCGGCGATCTCGACCTCCTCGCCCCGGATAACCCCGCCATCCTGGCCTACGCGCGCACCTACCTCCAAGAGGAGTTGGTCGTCGTCAACAACCTCTCCGACGCGCCGCAGGATGTTCAGTTAGCGCTGCCCGACAACGCCACCAGCCAACTCGTGGACATCTTCACCGGCGAAACCATCGCCCTGGATGATACTAACACCTGCACCCTGCACTTGGATCGCTACGGCTACCGCTGGTTCAAACTGGCGTGACATTTACGGCCAA